>JALORM010000283.1 GCA_025458985.1 Paracoccaceae bacterium
TGGGCGAGCTGACCGCGACGCCGCCCGGCGCCGACCCGCTGGACGACACCGCCGTCCACCCCTTCGCGGCGCTGGCGAAGCTGCGCGAGCGCAAGGAGTGACGCCGCGCGGACCGGGCGACGGCGCGGCACCGGAAGGCTTCGCGAACGGACGCGAATTCCCCTTGCACTTGCACCGAATCCCAGTATTTTCCGCGCCTCGTTTGCACGATGGGTTGGACACCGGTGCGCCGGCGGCTCAAGACCTGCCGGACCCGCGACCCCTTCCGGGCCTCGACGGCCCCCGAAAAGACCTGAGGACCGACGATGGCCGTTCAACAGAACCGCAAGACCCGCTCGAAGCGGAACATGCGCCGCGCGCACGATGCGCTCGTGGCGGCGAATCCGAACGAGTGCCCGAGCTGCGGCGAACTCAAGCGCCCGCACCACGTGTGCCCCTCCTGCGGCCATTACGACAACCGCGAGGTCGTCGCCCGCGCCCAGGAAGTCGACCTGGACGAAGACGCGGCGTAAGCCCCGCCCCCACGGGAGTCGCGGCCGGCGGCAGATGACCCTCAAGGGCCCCATTCAAGCTGATCCGGCCGGGCCGGTCGTGATTTCGGTCGACGCCATGGGCGGCGACCGCGGCCCTGCGGCGGTCGTTGCGGGCCTGACCGACTGTGCGGCGCGGCATCCCGACGTGCGCTTCCTTCTGCATGGCCCGCAGGACGAGCTTCAGCGGCTCGTCTCGCGCCGCAAGGATCTGGCCGGCCGGGTCGAGGTGCGCCACGCCGAGGGTGTGGTCAGCATGGCCGACAAGCCCAGCCAGGTCATGCGCAACGGCCAGGGCACCTCGATGTGGTCGGCGATCGAGGCCGTCCGCGAAGGATCGGCCGGCGTGGTGGTCAGTTGCGGCAACACCGGCGCCCTGATGCTGGTGTCGATGATGCGTCTCAGGAAGCTCGAAGGCGTGAACCGCCCGGCGATCGCCTGCTTCTGGCCCTCGCGCAACGCTTCGGGCTTCAACGTCATGCTGGACGTCGGCGCCGATGTCCGCGCCGACCCCGACGACCTCGTCAAGTACGCGCTGATGGGCGCCTCCTACGCGCGCAACGGGCTTGGCCTCACGCAGCCGCGCGTCGGCCTTCTGAACGTCGGCACCGAAGAGAACAAGGGCCGCCCCGAGCTGAAGGCCGCGCACGAGCTGATGCCATCGGCCGCCGAGGCGGGCGGGTTTTCCTATGTGGGCTTCGTCGAGGGGTCAGACATTCCCTCGGCGCGCTGCGACGTGATCGTGACCGACGGCTTCACCGGCAACGTCGCGCTGAAGACCGGCGAGGGCACCGCGACGCTGATCCGCGAGTTCCTGGGCCAGGCGTTCCGCGCCACGCCGCTGTCGCGCATCGCGGCCCTGCTTGCGCTGACCTCGCTCAAGCGTCTGCAGGTGCGGATCGACCCGCGGCGGCAGAATGGCGGCGTGTTCCTCGGCCTCAACGGAACGGTGGTGAAGTCGCACGGCTCGGCCGATGCGACCGGCGTCGCTGCGGCGCTGGAGCTGGCCGTCCGCCTGGCCCGGTCCGGCTTCTCCGACCGCCTCGCGGCACGGCTTGCATCGGTTCCCGCCCCGCGCCAAGATGAGACGGGGCATGAGGAAACGGGCGGAACCCAATGACATTGCGCGCCGTGGTACGGGGCGTCGGCCACTATCTGCCGGCACGGGTTATGCCCAATGCCGAGTTCGAGGCGACGCTTGACACCACCGACGACTGGATCCGGGCCCGGACAGGGATCGAGCGGCGCCACATCGCCGCCGAAGGCGAGACGACATCGGACCTTGCCGTGGCGGCGGCCGAGGCGGCGCTTACGGATGCCGGACTGCGGGCCACCGACATCGATGCGCTGATCGTCGCGACCTCGACGGCTGATTTCACCTTTCCGTCGGCCGCCACCATGGTGCAGGCGCGGCTGGGCATGACCGGCGGCTTTGCCTTCGACGTCCAGGCGGTCTGCGCAGGCTTCGTCTTCGCGCTGGCGCAGGCCAATGCGCTGATCGTCTCGGGGGCGGCGCGGCGGGTCATGGTGATCGGGTCCGAGACCTTCTCGCGCCTGATGGACTGGACCGACCGGTCGACCTGCGTCCTCTTCGGCGACGGCGCGGGCGCCCTGATCCTCGAGGCGGGCGAAGGCAGCGGCACCCCGGCCGACCGCGGCGTCCTGGCCTTCGACCTGCATTCGGACGGCCGCTTCAAGGACATCCTGCATGTCGACGGCGGGGTGTCGACCGGCACGACCGGGCACCTGAGGATGCAGGGCAAGGAGGTCTTCCGCCACGCCGTCGAGAAACTCGCCGAGACCGCGCATGCCGCGCTGGACAAGGCCGGGCTGTCAGGCGCGGACGTGGACTGGATCGTGCCGCACCAGGCCAACCTGCGCATCATCTCGGCCACCGCGCAGCGGATGCAGGTGCCCATGGAGCGCGTCGTCGTGACCGTGCAGGACCACGGCAACACCTCGGCCGCCTCGATCCCGCTGGCGCTGTCGGTGGGGCGCGACCGCGGTCAGATCAGGCCCGGCGACCTCATCGTGACCGAAGCGATCGGCGGCGGCCTTGCCTGGGGCGCCGTGGTGCTGCGCTGGTAGCCCGGGGGCCCGGCAGGGTCCTGCTGAAACTAGGCGCCCCAAGTCGTTGATATTGACTCGGAAATGCCGACGTCTCATGCTTGCCCGAAATTCGGGGGAGACGACGATGGGCGAACGGACGCTGACAAGGATGGACCTCTCCGAAGCGGTGTTCCGCGAAGTGGGCCTGTCGCGCAACGAATCGGCGGATCTGGTGGAAAGCGTGCTGCGCCATGTCTCGGATGCGCTGGCCGGCGGCGAGACGGTCAAGATCTCGTCCTTCGGCACCTTCTCGGTCCGCGACAAGGGCCCGCGCGTGGGCCGCAACCCCAAGACCGGCGAGGAGGTTCCGATCCAGCCGCGCCGGGTGCTGACCTTCCGGCCCTCGCATCTGATGAAGGATCGCGTGGCGGCGGGCAACCGGCGCTGAGGTCGCCTGCCCCGATGGAGAAGTCGCCCGAGGCCTTCCGCACGATCAGCGAAGTCGCCGACTGGCTCGACACGCCTGCCCATGTGCTCAGGTTCTGGGAAAGCCGCTTCGCGCAGGTAAAGCCCGTGAAGCGCGCCGGCGGGCGGCGCTATTACCGGCCGTCGGACATGGCCCTGCTGGGCGGGATCAAGAAGCTCCTCCACGAGGACGGCATGACGATCCGCGGTGTCCAGAAGATCCTGCGGACCGAGGGCGTCCGCCACGTCGCGGCCCTGTCCCCGCCGATCGACGACTTTCAGGATGCGTTCCTCCACGATCCTGTCGACGCGCCGGCCGCGGACCCGGAGGGACCGGCGCGCCGCGAGGCCGCGACCGGCCGGCCTGTCCCGCCGCCCGTCCCGCCCGCGCCGCAACCGCCTGCCCCGGAGCATGCCGACGCGCCTGCCGCACAGGCCGAGCTTGACCTTTCGCCGGCCGAGCACGCAGCGGACCCCGACCATGGAACCCGGACGCAGACCGAGGCCTGCGGCCCGGACGAGGCACCGGAAGAGGCCCTGGCGGACGAGCCGGCCGGGTCGATGCCGGAAGCCGCGGCTGCTGCGGCGAACGAGGCCGGGAGCCCTGCACTACCCGCCACGGCTGCCCCGGTCACGCCTGCGCCGGCCTGGCAGCCCCCCGACCTGTCAGCCGTGCCGCCCATGCCCG
>JALORM010000284.1 GCA_025458985.1 Paracoccaceae bacterium
GCCCCAGGCCATCAGCTTGGCGATGTCGCGCAGGGCCAGGACCGTGCGCGTCCGCAGCCGGGCCAGCGCGGCCTCGGCCGCCCGTGCCTCGGCCGCGGCTGCAGAGATCTCGGCCGCCCGCACCAGAAGCGGACGCAGGTCGAAGCCGAAGGCGGCCTCTACCGCGCCGTCAGGCCCGCGCAGGGCATAGCGCTTGCCGTTGGGGCTGTCGTGGCGCACGACGAGGCCCGCACGGACCAGCGCCGCGAGGTGCCGTCGCAGCGTCGCCTCGGCCATGCCGTGCGCCCGGGCGCCGAGCGCCGCGTTCGAGGGATGCACCACCAGCGCGGCGTCGTCCTCAAGCCGCGGGGCAGGGTGGAAGGACAGGAGCGCCGCCAGCACCGCAAGGTCGCGGTCGGTCACCGCGAAGGCCGCACGCGCTGCGGTCAGATCGCGCAGGATCGCCCACTTGTCGGGGGCGCCGTCCGGGGCAGGGGCCTCGGCCAGTGCCAGCGCTTCCAGATGGGCGACCGAAACCGGCTGCCGCCCGAAGGGCGTCAGGGAAATGTGCCTCATGTTCGCTTCACGGGGCAAAAACCTAGCGTTCGCCGCCCGGGACGGCGTTGACAGCTGTCAACAAAGGCCGCTATCTTCGAGGTGCTAGATCGAAAGAACGGCCCTTCGGAACGTCATGTTCCGGGGGGCTTTTCGTTTGGTCCTGCCGTTGCCGTGCCTCCTTGTTGCCTGTTGCTGCCTCACGTCTTCCCGCCGGTCCGGCCGTTCTGCCAGCCGCGGTGAAGCTCCTCCATCCGGTCCAGAAGCCAGTCGGCGAAGTCCGCCCCTTCGCCGGTCAGCTCGATCGCCACGCGGCCCTTGCCGCGACGCACCCGGCCAAGCGCGGTCCCGTCCGCGCCATTGAGGGGCGCGTCACGCCGGGCCTGGCGGGGCGGGCGGCCGGCGGCTTCGAACACGGCGCGGAAGCGGGCGTCGGAGTCTTCGCCCCGCGCCGCCGCGATCAGGTCGCCCACGTCGCGGTCCTTGACCCGCTCGGCCAGCGCCAGCCAGCGGTCGCGGCCCGCGGACGCCGCCGCGCCGATCGCGCGGACCAGCCGCTCGGGAACCGCGTCGGCCACGGTCAGCATCCGCGAGACTACGGTCTTGTCGATGTGCAACGCGTCGCAAATCACGCTGCGGGCAAAGCCCTTGCGTTCCATCGTGCGGGCGAACATCGCCTTCTCGATGAAGCTGAGGTCCTTGCGGGCGGCGTTCTCCTGGCCCTGCGCGACGATCAGCTCGGGGTCCGACAGGTTGCGCAGCATGGCGCGGACCGGAAGACCCAGCCGCTTCAGCGCCGCCACGCGGCGGCGGCCATAGACCACCTCGTAGCGGCCTTCGTGGTTCGGCGAATGGCGCAGCAGCACCGGTACCTGCTGGCCGTGGCGGCGGATCGACTCGGCCAGGGCCGCAAGCCCAGACTCGTCGGCGTCGAGCCGGTCCGGCAGGCCCGCATCGTCGATCAGGTCGGCCGGCACGTCGACCATTGCCCGTTCCTTCAGGTCGGCGATCGACCGGCTGACCGCGCCAATGGCCCCGCGGGTCGAGCGCGGCGCGGGCGAGGGGGGGCCTGGGTCCTCGCCCGCCCCCTCGATCAGTCCCTTGAGAAGGTCCTTGCGGGCCATCAGCGCCTCCCTTCGCGGCCCCAGGCCGCCTGGATGAGCCCCTCGATCTCGTCGTTCACGGCATTCAGGCTGTCCATCGCGCGCTCGTAGGTGGCCCGCGTGAACTGGCCGCGGTCGACCTCGTAGAGCGTCTGCTTGGTGATCCCGGCATCCGATATGGCGGTCGACTTCAGCATCGGGTGGTTCAGCACATGGTCGCCGAACATCGACCGCATGAAGCTGACCATCTGGTTCTGCGGCCCGTCGCCCGGTTCGTAGCGGGTGACGAGGTAGCGCAGCCAGTCGTAGGTCATGTCGCCGCCGGCATCGGCCACCACGCCGAGCAGGTTCGACGTCATCAGGAGGAACTGGCACATGCTCATCACGTCGAGCATCTGCGGGTGCACGGTGACCAGAACCGCCGTTGCGGCCGACAGCGCCGACATGGTGAGGAACCCCAGCTGCGGCGGACAGTCGATGACCACGATGTCGTAGTCGGCCTCCACCTCGCCGAGCTTCTCGCCGATGCGGGTGAAGAACATCTGGCCCGACCGCGCGGCGAGCGCGCGGGGGGTGTCGTGCTCGAACTCCATCAGGTCGAGGTTGCCAGGGATCACGTCGAGCCCGGTGAAGTAGGTCTCTTGGATCACCTCGCGCAGGGGCAGGGGATCGTCGTAGCGGATCGCGTCGTAAAGGGTGCCGCCGTCCACCAGGTCGAATTCCGGCTGGAACCCGTGAAGCGCCGAGAAGCTGGCCTGGGGGTCGAGGTCCACGCCCAGCACCCGGTAGCCATCAAGCGCCAGCTTCTGCGCGAGGTGCGCCGCCGTGGTCGTCTTGCCCGAGCCGCCCTTGAAGTTGATGACGGTGATGACCTGCAGGTGGTCGCCCGCCCGCCGCCCCGGCAGATAGGTGCCCGGATGCTTGGCACCCTTTTCGAGCAGTTCACGCAGCGCGCGGATTTCCTCGGCTGCATAGAGCCGCCGCCCGCCGGGTCCGGTCTCGGGCGCCGGGCCGCGCCCTTCGAGGTTCAGCTTGCGCAGGTAGGCGTCGGTCACGCCCAGCAACTGCGCGACCTCGCCGCTGGTGAACTTGCGCAGAGACCGGCGCGCGTTCGGCGGGAAAAGCTGCTGCCGGTGCGCCTGAAGCCGCTCGGACAGGCGCAGCGCGTGCTCTCCCACAAGGCGGTCGATCCGCTCCTGTCTGCCCATCCTGCCTGGCCCTCGTCAACGTTTCTGCCCGCGTGACGCCTGGCGTATGTTACGCTGAAAGGCGTCTTCTTCGGATTTGTTCGTTATTGACTGGCACTGTTGCCCGAGTCGCGCAAGGATTTTTCGCATCATCTGGTAGGGCAGGGGGGTGCGGGGCACAAGCGAGGCGTGGATTGCGCGCCCCAGGCAGTGTGGGCAACCTGGCCGCAAGGCGGTGGCCGGACTGGTCCGCTTGGACGCTCGGAAGCCTTGAGATCCTCAGGTCCCGCAGCTAGGGCGCAGGGGCAGGCTTGCCGATGCGGTCCCGATGATATACGTTAGCCGGTGTATATCCGCACAGGAGGCCACAATGCAGGTCGCAAAATGGGGCAACTCGCTGGCCGTCCGCTTGCCCGCGGAGCTTGTCCGGGAACTTGGCCTCAAGGAAGGCGATCAGATCGACCTGATCAAGGACGACGGCCAGGTCAGAGTTCGTCGTCTGCCGCGCGCGGATGAGGTGCTGACGGGTCTGCGCCGCTTCCGGGGCAAGTTGCCCGCTGCGGAACGCCTGAGCCGCAACGATGCGCATGAGCGCTGAATTCGCGGACACGAATGTCGTTCTTTACCTGCTCGACGACGGCCCGAAGGCCGATCGGGCCGAGGCCATCCTGGGGCAGGGGCCCCGGATCAGCGTTCAGGTCCTGAACGAGGTGCTGGTGAACTGCCGCCGCAAGGCTGGCCTGAGTTGGGAAGAAACCGCGGCATTTCTCGAAGGCGTGCGCGCCTTGTGTCCCGTCGAAGACCTGACACTTCAGACCCATGACGTCGGTCGCGCCTTGGCGGAACGCTACGGCTTCTCGATCTACGATGCGATGATCGTGGCCAGCGCTTTGGTTGCGGGCT
>JALORM010000285.1 GCA_025458985.1 Paracoccaceae bacterium
GGCCGGCGGCAGGCCTAGAATCCGCCGCCCTGGTCCTGCAGGTAGACGAGGTAGGCAATCCCCCCGGCGACGATCGCGCCGATCACCACGGCAAATGCGATCTTGATCCAGGACCAGGGCCGTTCGCCCTTCACCTCGCCGGTCTGGCCGTTGACGACGAAGCGGTAGCTCTTGCCGCGGAACCTGTAGGCGGCCAGCCAGATCGGAAGAAGGATGTGTTTGAAGGTCTCGGCCGACCAGTCGGTGTCGAGCGTGGTGATCTTCTGCACGTCGCCGCCGATGTCGCGGCGCACATCCGCCTCGATCACCCGGGTCATCTGCTCGCGCCCGATCCGATGGCCGTCCGCAAGCTCGACCGTGTAGCCCTCGGCCAGAAATCCGGCGAGGAAGTCCGGCCGATAGGCCTCGAGCGCGGTCAGGTCCCAGGGCTCGAGGCTGTCGACATGGCCCCGTGGCAGCGAGGTGGAGGCCAGCACCACGACGTCGTCGAAGTGGCGCGCGACCCGGCCCGCGGCGGGGCGCCAGCGGGTCTTCTGGACGCGTTCGGTCCGCGACTTGCCGTCCGGTCCGCGGACGGTGCGGGATTCGTAGTAGTGATCGCCGCGCATGCCGGTATAGCGGCTGTGCGTGTCGGCATCGAAGGTCCAGAACGGCGTATAGATCCCCCGCATCCGACGGCCCTTGCGCGCGTAGTCCTGCACCCCGTTCGGCGCGAACCACAGCCGCCCGAGCCAGCGCTTCAGCGCGGCGCGCGCCTGGTCCTCGGTGATCGCGAAGGGCAGCAGGGCCTGCGGCTTGATGTGCCGGTCGATCCCGCTGTCGGCCACCACCGGCGTAGCGCAGAAGGGGCACTCGGCCGCGTGCACCGCCGGGTCGAGGTCGAACTTTGCGCCGCAGTTCGGACACTGGGTGACGCGGCTTTCCTCGACCAGCGAGGGGGGCAGGTTCTCGCTCAGGCCGTCGGCCAGCGGCACCTCGGCCATGGCGGCCAGGCGGTCGCGCCCGGCCGGGGCGATGGTCTGGGCGTGGCCGCAGTAGTCGCAGACAAGCTGCGTCTGCCCCGGCGCAAAACGCAGGCTGGCGCCGCAGTTCTCGCACGGATAGCGATGCTCGGCGACCGGCGCCGAGGCGCTGCCGCCCTCGTCGCCCATTGCGTCAGGCTCCGGGCGGCGGCGGTGGCGGGGGCATGACGGTGAACAGGCGGGCCAGCTCGGCCACGTCCCCGGCGCGCTTCCAGCCGTCCTGTCCCGGGGTCCAGACCAGGCTGTCGCGGGTCAGCGCGCCTTCGGCCGCCTGCCGGCCCATCGACGCCAGCGAGAAGGGCCCCTTTGTCGCGCCGGCCTCGGCGATGTGCCAGACATGCTCGACCGGCGGCGGGGGCGGCGGAGCGGCCGTGGCCGGCGCCGAAGCGGCCGGCGCCCCCCATGGCCCGGACTGCCCGACCATCATGCCCATGCCCATGCCGAGGCCCGCCCCCATCCCGCCCGAAGGATTGTCGGCCGCCCGCGTCATCGCCTCGGCGGCCGAGTACTGCGCATAGCGCCCCAGATCGCCGACGATCCCCATGGACGTGCGCTTGTCGAGCGCCTTCTCGACCTCGTCGGGCAGCGAGATGTTCTCGATGTAGAACTCGGGCAGGGCGATGCCGTAGGCCGCGACGATCGGCTCGATCGCCTTGACCACCAGCTTGGCGAGGTCGGCGGTGTTGGCCGCCATGTCCAGCACCGGGATGCCGGACGACGCCAGCACGCGGCCGATCTCCTGCACCAGGACGTTGCGGATCTGGAAGCTGATCTCGTCCTTCGTGAACTCGCCGTCGGTGCCCACGATCTCGGTCATGAAGCGGCCGGGGTCGGTGACGCGGATCGCATAGGTGCCGAAGGCGCGCAGCCGCACCGGCCCGAATTCCGCATCGCGGCAGATGATCGGATTCTTGGTGCCCCACTTCAGGTCGGGGAACCGGGTGGTGTTGACGAAGTAGATCTCGGACTTGAAGGGCGAGTTGAAGCCATGGTCCCAGTGCTGGAGCGTGGTGAGGATCGGCATGTTGTTCGTCTCGAGCATGTAGAGCCCGGGCGTGAACACATCGGCCAGCTGCCCTTCGTGCACGAAGACTGCCGCCTGCCCCTCGCGCACCGTCAGCTTGGCGCCGTACTTGATCTCGTGACCCTCGCGCTCGAACCGCCAGACCAGCGTGTCGCGGGTGTCGTCGGTCCAGTGGATGACGTCGATGAACTGCCCCGACAGGAAATCCAGTATGCCCATTCGGTTCTCCTTCCTGGTGCCGCCTCTGCGGCCATTCGATCAGGCCCGGCCGCGCGGCCGGCCTCAGCTTTCCCCGCCGATCAGTTCGCGCGCGATCGCCTCGACGATGGGGCGCGCCTCGGCCGCCCGCATCCCAGGCTTCAGGCGCGGGTCGTAGAGGATGTTCAGCAGGTACTCGTCGTGCGTGGTCAGCAGCCCGAATTCCTCGTCATCGTTGAAGATTGACGGACGGGCGGCCGGGCTGTCGTTGGGCAGGCCGAGCGCCTGCGCGACCTCCTCGTGGATGCAGGCGCGGCGCAGCGCGTCGGGATGCTCGGCCCGGATCACCGCCAGCGCCTGGCGGTAGTCGGGCGTCCGGCCGTCCGAGATCGCGAAGACGATGCAGAACACGTCGCGCGGCATGGTGGCGACGGTGCGGATCGCAGTGTCGCTGATCGCCGGCGCGTAGGCGCGCATGATCGCCCCAGGGTCGCGGCGCTCGTCCTCGCTCAGGAACAGGACCGGGAAGTTGCCCCCGCCAGGAACGGTCCGCACCGGATGGCCGGTGACCCGCGCCAGACGCCGTGCGTAGGCCTCGAGGGTTGACGCGTCGGCCATGCGCCGGGCCGCGGGAACGGTGGCGCCGAATACCGGTTCGATCCGGACCGGGACGGCCCAGCGGCGCAGCTCGCTCGCGGTCTGTCGCGCCACGTAGCTGCCGCCGGTTTCCACCAGCTCGTCGAAGAGCGCGATGCGCATGAAGTTCGCCGCAAGCTGTTCGGCGGTGAAGGGTGTGTCCGGCCCGCCACCTTCGCCGCGCAGGAGGCCCTGCGCAAGAAGCGTGCGCTCGACCTGCGCATAGTAGGCGCGGGCGGCCTCGCTTTCCGCCGAGGGCGGCTGCGGCGTCGGCGTGACCGGGCGGGCCGGGGGCGGGGCGCCGGCCGGGCCCTCCGGCACGGTCTGGCAGGCGGCCAGCGCCAGCGCGGCCGCCGCCGCCAGTCCGATGCCGATCGCCGCCCGCTGCGCCATGTCTGCCGTCAGCCGCGCGGAACCGCGCCGCCGGCGTTCTCGCCCACGCCGTCGCGCCGGGCCCGCGCTGCCGACAGCGTGGCCTTGAGCTCGCTTTCCAGCTTCTTGAGGTCTTCCTCGGCGGCCGCGCGCTTGCGCTTGCCCTCGTCGGCGATCTGCAGGCTTTCCTCGATGGTGGCAACCAGCTCGGCATTTGCGGCCTTCACCGCCTCGATGTCGAAGATGCCGCGCTCCATCTCCTCGCGGATGACCTTGTTGGCCTCGCGCAGGTTCTTCGCATTGGCGGTCAGCAGTTCGTTCGTGAGGTCGCTTGCCTCCTTCACCGCCTGCGCCGCCTCGGAAGACCGCTGGATCGTCACCGCCTGGGCCAGCTGCGTCTCCCACAGAGGCACGGTGTTGACGAGGGTCGAGTTGATCTTGGTGACAAGGCTCTTGTCGTTCTCCTGCACCA
>JALORM010000286.1 GCA_025458985.1 Paracoccaceae bacterium
GCCGTGTCATGGAGGGCGCCGGTGAAGGGCCAGCGGCGTTCCTCGTGGACCGAGATCATCAGGGTATCCGGGTCGCCCGCGAAGGCGGCCTCGACCCCGTCGGGGTGATGGGCGTCGATGTCGACATAGGCGATGCGGCGCACCCCGGCCCGGCGCAGCGACAACATCGCCAGCACCGGGTCGTTGAGGTAGCAGAACCCGTTCGCCCGGTCGGGCAGGCCGTGATGCGTGCCGCCCGCCGGATGGTAGATCACCCCGCCCCCCGCCAGAAGCTCGCCCGCCAGAAGCGACCCGCCAGCCGAGGTTGCCGGGCGGCGGAACATCTCGGGGAAGACCGGGTTCGCGACCGTGCCAAGCCCGTGGCGCGCGCGGTCTTCGTCGGTCACCGACTGCATGGCCTCGGCGCGTTCCAGCGCGGCGACGTAGGAGGGCGTGTGCCAGCCGGTCAGCGCGGCGGCCTTGGCGCGCGGCGAGGTGCGGAAGCGGTGGCGCGGCAGCCAGCCCAGCGCCCGGGCGAGGTCGGTCGCCGTCGACACGCGCGGTACCCGCAGTGGGTGCAAGGGGCCGTAGGATGACCGGCGGTAGATCTCGTGGCCGAAAAACAGCGGCCCCGCCGGAACAGCGCCGCCGTCAGGCATGGCCTACCTCGGCAGGAGCGCGTCGATCCGCCCGGTGATCGCACGCGACAGCGGCTCGGTCGTCGACCCCCACGAGGCGACGAATTCGCCCTCGGGCCCGATCAGCACCTTGTTGAAGTTCCAGCGCGGCGTGAAGCCGTGTTCCTCGGCCAGCCAGCGGTAGAACGGATGCGCCTCCTTGCCGCGCACCGGGGTGATGTCGGTCATCGGCAGGTCGAGGTCGAAGTTGATTGCGCAGAATTCCTTCACCTCTCCGGCGCTGGCCAGTTCCTGCTGGAAATCGTCGGACGGAACGGCGAGGACCACAAGCCCCCGGTCGCGGTAGCGGTCGTAGAGCGTCTGGAGCCCGTCGTACTGCCGCGTGAAGCCGCAGAGCGAGGCGGTGTTGGCGACGAGGACGGGGCGCCCCCGCCAGTCGTCGAGCGCCAGCGTGCCGCCGTCGATGGAGGAGAAACGGAACGGCCCGCCGGCCGCCGCCGGAACGGCCGCAAGGCAAAGCGCAAGCACGGCAGCAAACGCGGACAGGACGTGGCGCATCGGAAAGCCCCCCTTGTGGCCAAGGAGCTATCGCCCCGCAATGCGGCGTCAAGCTGGGTAGTGGAATCGCAACGGCTTTTGCCCTATGCTTGCCGCAAAACAAGAATACGTATCAGGCAAGCGGGGGCGTTCGTCGCAGGGCGCCGCCGGGAAGGGCAGCAGATGACGATGCAGCGCAGGGACCTGCCGCCGATCGGCATGTCGGACCTCCCCGAGGAGGGAACGCGGACGCAGGTCGCCGCACTCTGCTGGCGGCTGGAGGATGGCAAGCCAAAGGTCCTGCTGGTCACCAGCCGGGAAACAGGACGCTGGGTGCTGCCGAAGGGGTGGCCGGAACGCGGCACCGCGGCACATCGCGACGCCGCGCGCGAAGCCTGGGAGGAAGCCGGCGTCAGGGGCGAGGCCTCGTCCGAATGCCTCGGCTTCTACGCCTACCAGAAGGTCCTCGGGGCGGACAAAGGGATTCCCTGCGTCGTCGCCGTCTACCCGCTGGAGGTTTCGGGGCTGAAGGACAGCTACCCCGAGGCCGGCGAGCGCCGGCGCAAGTGGTTCTCGCCCGCCAAGGCAGCCGAGAAGGTCGCCGAACCCGAACTGAAGGCGCTGCTTGCGGCCTTCGACCCGACCGGACGCTGATCCGCTGCGGGGCAGGCGGTGTCGCGCGCGCCGGGCTTTGAATTCGCCGCGGATGCGCCTATCTCGCGGCAGGGTAAGGGACTGACGGGCCGACGACATGATCCGCTATGCGCTGGAATGTGACCGCGAGCACGGCTTCGACAGCTGGTTCCAGTCCGCCGACGCCTATGACAAGGTCGCGGCGGCCGGCATGGTCAGTTGCCCCGAATGCGGCTCGACGCGGGTCCACAAGGCGCTGATGGCGCCCGAGGTCCGGCCCGGGCGCAAGGCCGCGGAGGCGCCCGCGCTTTCCGCCCCGCCCTCCGATCCGCGCGCGGCCGCGCTCGCCGAGCTGCGCCGGCGGGTCGAGGAAGGCTCGGACTACGTCGGCATGAACTTCGCCGCCGAGGCACGCGCCATCCATTCCGGCGAGGCGCCGGAGCGCGCGATCTGGGGCGAGGCGCGCATCGACGAGGCGCGCGGGCTCATCGAAGACGGCATCCCGGTCGCCCCCCTGCCCTTCCGCCCGAAGTCGAAGACGAACTGAGCGGGCCAACTACCGGTTGTATGGAATCACACGCTCTGCGTAGGGTTGTCGCAGGGGGCAGGCCGGCGGGTCGCTGTGACCCGGTCGTTACAGGAATCACCTATCGCGCAGGACTGTTGGCGCGCGTGCTCCACGCGCGCGTCCATCGCCATTGCATCAGCAGGGAGCCAGCAATGAAGGACTTCGAGCGCGACTATTCCGACTTCAAGGACACGCCCTTCTACGAGCATGGCGACGAACGCCCGAGCAACCGGTCCGGCAACCCGACCTTCTACGAGGTGATGGACGCGCATGTGAAGCGCCGCGGCTTCCTGATGGGCGGCATGGCCACGATCGCGACGGGCCTCTTCGGCAGCGCGCTGGTCGGGCGCGCGGCGCTGGCGCAGGCAACCGCACCGTCGGGCCTGCTGGGGTTCACGCCGGTGCCGGTGTCGTTCGAGGATACCGTCGTCGTCCCGCAGGGCTACCGCTACCAGGTGCTGGGCGCCTGGGGCACGCCGATCACCGGCGACATGCCCGCCTTCGCGCCCGACAACACCGGCGCGCAGCAGGCCATGCAGACCGGGATGCACCATGACGGGATGCACTACTTCCCGATCGAGGGCTCGTCCGAGGACGGTCTTCTGGTGATGAACCACGAATACATCGAGCCGCGCTTCCTGCATGCCGCCAAGATCCAGGGCCAGGCCTTCGACGGCGACATGGTCACGATGCGCGACGACGGCACGCGCGACGACGACGACGTGCTGAAGGAGGTCAACGCCCACGGCGTCTCGATCTACCGTACCCGCAAGACGGCCGACGGGACCTGGGAGATCGTGCAGGACCCGCACAACCGGCGCATCACCGGCGGGACCGAGATGGAGATCGCGGGTCCCGTCCGCGGCTCGGCCCATGTCGTGACGAAGTTCTCGCCCGACGGGACGAAGACGCGCGGCACCCTGAACAACTGCGCCCATGGCGTGACGCCCTGGAACACCTACATGGCGGCCGAAGAGAACTGGGCGGGCTACTTCGTCAACACCGGCGAGCAGCCGCGCGAGCATGACCGCTACGGCGTGCCGGACGACGAAAGCCGCTACAAGTGGGAACTGGCGGCCTCGGGCGCCGACGAATTCGCCCGCTTCAACGCGGCCGCGACCGGCGCCAGCGCCACCGAGGACTATCGTAACGAGCCCAACACCTTCGGCTGGATGGTCGAGATCGACCCCTTCGATCCCGCCTCCACCCCGGTCAAGCGCACCCACCTGGGCCGGTTCGCGCACGAAGGCGTCGTCTTCGCGCCTCCGGTCGTCGGCCAGCCGCTTGTCTGCTATTCCGGCGACGACTCGCGGTTCGAATACATCTACAAGTTCGTCTCGTCGGCGCCGCGGTGAAATCCTCGACGAGGGAACGCTTTACGTCGCGAAGTTCAACGAAGATGGGAACGGCGAGTGGCTGGCGCTCGCGCCGGGCCAGAACGGGCTGACGCCCGAGAACGGCTTCGCAGACCTGGCCGACATCCTGGTCAACACCCGCCTGGCGGCGGACTTCGTCGGCGCCACCAAGATGGACCGCCCGGAATGGGGCACGGTCGATCCGAACTCG
>JALORM010000287.1 GCA_025458985.1 Paracoccaceae bacterium
CCTCGACCGGGGCAAGGTCGCCCACAAGGCCCGCGACCTTCTTCGCGCCCTTCAGCGCCGCCGCCGCGGCGGCAAGCGCCTCGGCCCAGCTGGCGGGCCGCAGGCGGCCGTTCTCGCGCACGTAGGGCCGGTCAAGCCGCTGCCGGCGCAGCCCGTCCCAGACGAAGCGGGTCTTGTCGCTGATCCACTCCTCGTTCACGCCATCGTGGTTGCGGGGCAGGATGCGCATGACCTCGCGGCCCTTGGTGTCCACCCGGACGTTCGAGCCGAGGGCGTCCATGACGTCGATCGTCTCGGTCTTGGTCAGTTCCCAGGGCCGGGCGGTGAAGGCGTAGGGCTTCGAGACCAGGGCGCCGACCGGGCAGAGGTCGATGATGTTGCCCTGTAGGTTGCTGTCGAGCGTCTTGCCCAGATAGGTCGTGATCTCGGCATCCTCGCCCCGGCCGGTCTGGCCCATGTCGTAGACGCCCGCCACCTCGGTCGTGAAGCGCACGCAGCGGGTGCACGAGATGCAGCGCGTCATGTGCGTCTCGACCAGAGGGCCGAGGTAGAGGTCGTCGACCGCGCGCTTGGGCTCGCGGTAGCGGCTGAAGTCGACCCCGTAGGCCATCGCCTGGTCCTGCAGGTCGCATTCGCCGCCCTGATCGCAGATCGGGCAGTCGAGCGGGTGGTTGATGAGCAGGAACTCCATCACGCCCTCGCGGGCCTTCTTGACCATGGGCGAGTTGGTCTTGACCACGGGCGGCTGACCCTCGGGCCCCGGGCGCAGGTCACGCACCTGCATCGCGCAGGAGGCGGCGGGCTTCGGCGGGCCGCCAACGACTTCCACCAGGCACATCCGGCAGTTGCCGGCGATCGACAGCCGTTCGTGATAGCAGAAGCGGGGGATTTCCACCCCCGCCTCCTCGCAGGCCTGGATCAGGGTCATCGCGGGATCGACCTCGATCTCGCGCCCGTCGATGATGATCTTGCGAAGCTCGGCCATGGCGTCTTTCCGTCTCCCGCGCGGGGCGCGGGTGTTTCAGCGTTCCCTCAGCAGCGACCCGATCAGGGTGCCCTGCTCGATCTCCTGCCGCCCGAGGCGGCAATAGCTTTCCGCGTCGCCCGGCACAACGCCGTTCGCCGCAAGATAGTCGTCGCGCATCGCGTTCAGCCGCGCCTTGTTCTCGTCGCTCTTGCGGAAGTCGCGGATCTGCGCGCTCGTGTAGCCCAGCGACCGGGCGTAGTTGTTGAGGTCATTGAGCTTGCCGATGACCACCATCATCCGCGCCGCCATGTCGGGACAATTGTCGACGATCTCGTCGCCGACGGCGCCGGCCAGGAACTCGGTCCTGACACGCTCGTTCTCGGCCAGGGGCGGCAGGTCGGCGGCCGCCGCGCCCACAGGCATCAGCGCCGCAAGGGCAAGTATCTTGATCGTGCTGCTCGTCTTCATTCGGGTTTCTCCGCTGCGTTGGTGTCGTACCGGCGCGCCCCGACCGGGCACGCCGACTTCCGGTGCGGCCTGCCGGTGGCATGGCCGCTGTTCCCCGCAGACGTCCGTATCGCGGGGCGTTCGGGCGCCCCGTCCATTGGAAGGCGGCGCCCGTCGGGCCTCCGCCGCGTTGCGGAAGGCCGGTGCCCGGCCTCCCGATCCTCAGGGCGCATCGACCGCCCGGCAGAGCGGCGCCGGCCCGCACCTTCTGGAAAGATAGACACGCCCGGCCACCATGAAACCCCGTTCACGCGAACGCGTGCAGCCTGCCGCCACGCGGGTCCGCGGGCCGAGGGCTCGTGCGCGAGGGAATGGCCTTCAGGCTTCATCTCGTCGGTTCCGGTTCCCGCCGGCCGGGTCGTCGCCCGCCGGTCGTCTTGTCGTCTCGTGCGGCTACTCCGCCGCCACCGGCGTCCGCTTGTGGCGGATGCGGTCCTCGATCTCGTCGCGGAAGTGGCGGATCAGGCCCTGGATCGGCCAGGCGGCAGCGTCGCCCAGCGCGCAGATCGTGTGGCCCTCGACCTGCTTGGTGACATCGAGCAGCATGTCGATCTCCTCGACGGCCGCCTCGCCCTTCACCAGCCGGTCCATCACGCGCATCATCCAGCCGGTGCCCTCGCGGCAGGGGGTGCACTGGCCGCAGCTTTCGTGCTTGTAGAACTTCGACAGCCGCCAGATCGCCTTGATGACATCGGTCGACTGGTCCATCACGATGACCGCCGCGGTCCCGAGGCCGCTGCGCTGTTCCCTGAGCCAGTCGAAGTCCATGATCGCGTCGTCGCAGACCGCCGCGGGCAGCAGCGGCACGGACGAGCCACCCGGGATCACCGCCTTGAGGTTCTTCCACCCGCCCCGCACGCCGCCGCAGTGGCGGTCGAGCAGCTCCTTCAGCGGGATCGACATCGCCTCTTCGACCACGCAGGGGTTCTCGACATGGCCCGAGATCGCGAAGAGCTTCGTGCCGGCGTTGTTCGGGCGGCCGAAGCCCGCGAACCACGCAGCGCCCCGGCGCAGGATCGTCGGCGCGACGGCGATCGATTCGACGTTGTTGACCGTGGTCGGGCAGCCGTAGAGCCCCGCCCCCGCCGGGAACGGCGGCTTCATCCGGGGCATGCCCTTCTTGCCTTCCAGGCTTTCCAGCAGCGCCGTCTCCTCGCCGCAGATGTAGGCCCCGGCGCCATGGTGCAGGTAAAGGTCGAAGTCCCAGCCCGAGCCTGCGGCATTGCGGCCGAGAAGGCCCGCGTCATAGGCCTCGTCGATGGCGGCCTGCAGCGCCTCGCGCTCGCGGATGTATTCGCCGCGGATGTAGATGTAGCCCGCATGCGCGCCCATCGCGAAACCGGCGATCAGGCAGCCTTCGATCAGCGTATGCGGGTCGTGCCGCATGATCTCGCGGTCCTTGCAGGTCCCGGGCTCGGACTCGTCGGCATTCACCACCAGGTAGTGCGGGCGGCCGTCGCTGCCCTTTGGCATGAAGGACCACTTCAGGCCCGTGGGGAACCCCGCCCCGCCGCGCCCGCGCAGGCCGCTGGCCTTCATCTCGTCGATGATCCAGTCCCGGCCCTTCCCGATGATCTTCGCCGTCCCGTCCCAGTGGCCCCGGGCCCTTGCGCCCCTGAGGGTGCGCTCGGCCATCCCGTAGAGGTTGGTGAAGATGCGGTCTTCGTCCTTCAGCATGTGCCTTCCCCGGCCGTCCCGGCCCTAGTCCTGCTGTTCCCGGCGGGCACGCCGGATCTGCCAGGTCACCGCCAGCGCCCAGACGAACGCCGCCAGTGCCGCGAAATCGAAGAGAAACGCGTAGCGCGCCTCGAACCCCAGCCGGCTGCCAAGCCACTGCGCCCCCATCCACGCCAGCATCGTCACCACGATGACCATGGCGGCAAGGCGGGCCTTTCGGGCCAGGCGGAGGTCCCGGTCGGTCGGCATCGCGCTGCTCAATACACCTCACCCTTGCCGACCCGGGTCGAGAACTCGGTCTGCCCGCCCGAGGCAAGCGTCCTGGCCTGCGGGATCCAGTTGTCGCGGCTGGCGCGGCCCTTGAAGCCTTCGAGGTTGTCGTCCACCCAGGCCAGTTCCATGTCGGTCCAGGCGGCGATCTGGTCGAAGTGGAAGATGCCCATGCCGTGCAGCATCGCCTCGAGCTTCGGCCCGACGCCCTTGATCATCTTCAGGTCGTCCGGCCCGCCCTTGCGCGCGGCCTTCAGCGCCTTGGGCCGGGCCGGGCC
>JALORM010000288.1 GCA_025458985.1 Paracoccaceae bacterium
GAAGTTGCCGAGGTGACGGGTGACCATGTCGAGCTGCTCGGGCCGGTACATGCGGAGGGCGATGTCGGCTTCGCGAAACAGCAGGTTCTCGGAGTGGTCCGAGGCCACGATCTCGACCGCGATCTCTGGCTCGGCCGTGCGGATCGCCGCCACGACCGGCGGCAACAGGTGATAGGCGGTGGAACGGCTTGCGGTGATCCGCACGGTGCCCTTCAGGCGCGCATCCTGTCCGGCCGCGGCCAGAGCAAGCCGCCCCGCCGCGTCGCGCATCGCGCGCGCGGCCGGCAGCAGCGCGGCCCCGGCCTCGGTCAGCGCCATGCCGCGCGGCTGGCGGGTGAAGAGCCTGAGCGCCAGAGCCGATTCCCGCGCCTGCACCTGCCGTCCGACCGAGGGCTGGCTGAGGCCGAGGTCCCGCGCAGCGGCCGAGAGCGAGCCGGTCTCGGCCACCGCGAGGAACGCCTGCACGAGCGTCCAGTCGAGCGAGGAGAGGGGATTTGGCATGCGCGGATGTATAGCACACATGCGCCCATCGGGAATTCCCCTTCGTAGAGGAATAGGTGACCCTGCATCGTCGACCATGCGAGGGAGGCGACGACGATGGGTGGCACGGTCCTGGTCCTTGGGAGCAGCGGGCGCTTCGGGCGGCACGCGGCAGAAGCGTTCTGGAATGCGGGCTGGCGGGTGCGGCTGTTCGACCGGGGCCGCGACGACCTCACTGCCGCGGCCCGTGGCGCCGACCTGATCGTGGCGGGCTGGAACCCGCCCTACGAGCGCTGGGCGGCCGAGCTTGCCGGCCTGACGCGCGCGGTGATCGGGGCGGCGCGCGCCTCGGGCGCGCGGGTCCTTCTGCCGGGGAACGTCTACGTCTTCGGCGAGGGCGCGCCTGCGGTCCTTGGCCCCGGAACGCCGCATGCGGCGCGAAACCCGCTCGGCCGGCTCAGGGTCGAGATGGAGGCAGCCTTCCGCGCCTCGGGCGTGCCAACGCTTGTGCTGCGCGCGGGGGACTTCCTCGACGACTGCCCCTCCGGCGCGTGGTTCGACCGGGTCATCGCTGCGAAGGCGCGGCAAGGGGTGCTGACCTATCCCGGCCGCACGGACGTACCCCACGCCTGGGCCTGGCTTCCCGACCTGGCCCGCGCGGCGGTCAGCCTCGCCGAGGGGCCGGACTGGGAGCCGGGGGTGACCGACATCCCCTTCCCCGGCTTCACGCTGACCGGGGCCGAGCTTGCAGAGGCGCTGGGCCGTACACTCGGGCGCCCCGTGGCGGCGCGGCCGATGGCCTGGTGGCCGGTGCGCGCGGCGACCCCGGTCTGGCCGCTGGCGCGGCACCTGACCGAGATGCGCTACCTCTGGGACATGCCGCACCGGCTGGACGGCACCGCCTTCGCGGGCGCGCTGCCAGACTTCCGCGAGACGCCCCTTGACGAGGCGCTGGCGCGCGCAACCGATCCCGCGCAAAGCGTCGCGGCCTGACCGCGCCCCCGTGGGCGCTCCGCCAGCCTAGCCGATCTGGCGCAGGCACCAGGCCCGGATCGCGGCCGGCTCGGGCGCCAGCGGCTCGGCCAGGCCGCCCGCGAAGGCCTCGAACGCCGCGCGCCTGTCGGCCGAGACGGACGTCAGCACCGGAATGCCGGCGGCGAGCGCCGCGCCGATGGTGGCCCGGAAGCCCCGGCCTTCGGCCTCCTGACGGCCGAACTTGTTCACGACGAGCAGCACCGGCGGCGGATCGCCCGCCAGCGCCGCCTCGACGAGGCCCACGGCTGCCTCCAGCGCGCCCGGGTCCAGCCTGCAGCCCGCGGCGAGCGCGCCCAGGTCCTGGCTGATGCGGATGCGCGCCCCGGACGCCAGCACGTCGAGCTCCATCTGCGCGGGAAGGCCGTCGCCGGCGCCGCTATCGCGGAGGACGTTGCGCTGCACCGCCCCGGCGATGGGCCGGCCCTCGGCCAGCAGACCGAACGCGACCCCGGCCAGAAGCCTGTCGGCCGCGCCCTGCCCCTGCGAGATCACGTAGCCCAGCAACGTCCCTGCCTTCCCCCGTTGTCCTCCCCTTGCACGGGCGCCGGGTGGCAGACAAGATGCCGTGATGTCGCCCACCGCCCCGTTGCCTCCGCGCCAATCCGCGCCCCGCGGCGTCCCGCCGGCGGGCCGCACCGGGCCGCGGACATGACCGGAGAGATCCCGGGCGTCATCCTGGCCGGAGGCCGCGCGCGCCGCATGGGGGGCGGCGACAAGGCGCTGCTGGTCGTCGGCGGCCGCACGCTTCTGGCACGCGTGCTTGAGCGGCTTGGCGGCCAATGCGCGCCGCTCGCGCTCAGCGCCAACGGCGACCCGGCGCGGTTCGCGGGCTATGGCCTGCCGGTCCTGCCCGACAGCGTTCCCGGGCACGCCGGGCCGCTGGCGGGCGTGCTGGCCGGTCTCGACTGGGCCGCGGCGCTTGGCGCAGAGGCCATCGTCACCGCGGCCGCCGACACGCCCTTCCTGCCAGCCGACCTTGCCGCCCGGCTGGCGGCGGCAGCCGGCCCGGCGGGCGTGGCGATTGCGGCCTCGGCCGACGCAGGCGGCGTCCTCAGGCTGCACCCGACCTGCGGTCTCTGGCCCGTCGCGCTGCGCGAGGCCCTGCGCGCCGCCCTTCGGGCCGGAGAGCGCAAGGCCGCGCTCTGGGCCGAGGCGCAGGGCGCCGGGACGGCGGTCTTCGCGGGGGGGCCGCCCGACCCCTTCTTCAACGTCAACACCCCGGAAGACGCAGCCGAGGCGGGCCGCCTGGCGGACCTCGCGTAGGGCAGCCGCGATGACGGCCTTCGACAGCATCCTCGTCGTCGACTGGTCGTCCGGCAACGACACCGGCCCCCGGCCGCGCCACGATGCGGTCTGGTCGGCGCTTGCGCGCGCCGACGGGCGGGTGGAGCCACCGGTTTACCATCGCAACAGGCAGGCAGCCGAGGCGGCCATCGCCGGCATACTCGCGGCCGAACTGGCCTGCGGGCGGCGCGTGCTTGCCGGTTTCGACTTTCCCTTCGGCTATCCGGCTGGGTTCGCGGCCCGCGTCACCGGGCGGGCCGACCCCCTTGCGCTCTGGGACTGGTACGCGACCGAGCTGACCGACAGCCCGCGCCGGAACGACCGCTTCGCGCTGGCTGCGCGGGTGAACGGCCTCTTTCCCGGCGAGGGGCCGTTCTGGTTCAACGGGCTGAAGGCGGAGCTGCCCGGCCTGCCGCGCCGCAAGCCGGTCTGGCATCCCGCCTGGCCCGCCGAGCGGCGGCTGGCCGAGGCCCGCGCGCCACGGGCGTTTCCACTGTGGCAGATGGGGGGCGCAGGCGCAGTGGGCGGGCAGGCGATGACCGGAATGGCTGCACTTGCGCGCCTGCGTGCGCGCCTGGGCGCGGCGGTCGCGGTCTGGCCGTTCGAGCCGCTCGACGCGCCGGTGGCGCTGGTCGAGGTCTGGCCCTCGCTTTTCGCTCTCGAGATTGCCGCCGCCCGGCAGCCGGGCGAGGTGAAGGATGCCGCGCAGGTACGGGTCCTGGCGGGACGGATCGCGCGGATGCAGGCCGAAGGGACGCTGGCCGCGGCGCTTGAGGCACCTCGGGCGGCAGTGGCAGAGGAGGGCTGGATCCTCGGGCTCGGGGCCTGAACCGCTCAGCCGCGCCGGATCAGGAAGACCTGCGCCCCGGCTTCCTCGCTGGCCGACAGCAGCGCGTGCCC
>JALORM010000289.1 GCA_025458985.1 Paracoccaceae bacterium
GATTCTTGGCCGCTCTCAGCGTTCCGGCATCCGCCAGTCCACCCGGACCAGGTTGCCGTCCGGATCGCGGGTCTCGAGGTGGCGCGTGCCGTCCGCATGCGTCCGGATCGCCGCGCCCGCGTCGGGCGGCAGACGGGCCAGCACCGCGTCGAGGTCGTCATGGCAGAGCCGGAAGCCGAGCGGTCCGCCGGGGGCCTCCGCCCCGGTTGCGGGTGCGGGGACCAGCACGAGGTCGATCCCGTCGACGTGGTAGCGCAGGGCGCCGTCCCGTTCCTGCCCCTCGGGGACGTGTCCGAGGAGTGCGGTCCAGAACCCCTCGGCCCCGACGGGGTCCGCAACCGGAACCCTGAGCTGGCGGATCGCGAACATGGGCCGGGCCTCCTTTCCCTCAGGCAGGATGCGGCCTAGAAGGGGCGCTGGCAATCGGGGGCGCTTCCGGGATGAAGAAACCTGCCTGGGTGATCGACAAGGAACGCGCCAAGCGGGCCGCGGCGGCCGAGACGGTGTGGCTCTTCGGCCTGCATGCGGTGCGGGACGCGCTGATGAACCCCCGCCGCGAGCGGCTGCGGCTGGTGCTGACGAAGAATGCAGCCGACAGGCTCGCCGATGCGGTGGCCGCGTCCGGCATGACGCCCGAGATCTCGGACCCGCGCAAGTTCGCAGCGCCGCTCGACCCCGCATCGGTCCACCAGGGCGCGGCGATCGAGGTGAAGCCGCTCGACTGGGGCGGGCTTGCCGAGGTCTGCGCGGGCGGCGCGGGCGCCCCCCTCGTCGTGATCCTCGACCAGGTGACCGACCCGCACAATGCCGGGGCGGTGCTGCGTTCGGCCGAGGTGTTCGGCGCCCGCGCCGTCATTGCGCCCCGCCACCACGCCGCGCCCGAGACGGGTGCGCTGGCCAAGACCGCCTCGGGCGCGCTGGAGCGCCAGCCCTACCTGCGGGTGAAGAACCTCGCCGAAGCGATGGAGGAGCTCCGCCGCATGGGCTACGTGCTTCTCGGCCTCGACGGCGAGGCGGGGCAGACGCTGGACGAGGGCCTTGCGGCCGCGGGAGGGCGCCCGGTCGGGCTGGTGCTCGGGGCCGAAGGCCCGGGCCTGCGCGAGAAGACGCGGGCGACCTGTGACGCACTGGTGCGGATTCCGGCCTCGGGCGCCTTCGGGTCGCTCAATGTCTCGAACGCCGCGGCAGTGGCGCTGTATGCCGCACGGGCGGCGGGCGGGCCGGCGCAGTGACCGGCAAGGTCGCGACCTGCTGCTATTGCGGCACCCGGGCGGTGCTGACGCTGGCCGGTCGGGGGCGGCACGAACTGGCCTGCCGGTCCTGCGGCGCACCTCTGGGAGAGCTGAAGCGGCTCAGGGCCGACCACCCGGTCGACAGGCACCTTATCGCCCCCTCGCGGGTCCGGCGGAGGATGGCGGAGCGCCGCCGTCCGGGCTGGCTGGCGCGCGTCTGGGACGAGGTGAGGGATGAGGTCGAGGACATCGTCGACGACATCCTGGACTGATGCCCGCGCCCGGGCGGGGCGGAGTGCTCAGGGGTGCCGGAGTGGGGCGAGGGTCCGGACGTGTCGCGGACCGCTGGGGTCGGGCGCAGGGTCGGCCGCCGGCATCACATTTTTGTGTCGGGCCTACTGCGCGGCGATGTGATACCCATATGCCACATTGGAAGTGGGGAAACGGAACTTCCCTGCTTCGCTTCACTGTCCCTCGTTCCGTGACTGGGCGCCCGGCCTCTGGCTCGGGCGCCTTTTTCTGTCTAGCCTTGGCGCCATGCCGGCCTATTCCGACGCCTACCTGAAGTCGATTCTGACCCGCACGCGGGTGATCGCGGTCGTCGGCGTGTCCGCCAACCCGGTCCGGCCCAGCTACTATGTTGCCCGCTACCTCGGCCTGAAGGGTTTCCGGGTGATCCCGGTCAATCCCGGCCTCGCCGGGCAGACGCTGTTCGGCGAGACGGTCCATGCCACGCTGGCCGACATCCCTGCGGCGATTCCGGTCGACATGGTCGACATCTTCCGCCGGTCCGACACCGTGCTGCCGATCGTGACCGAGGCGCTGGCGCATCTGCCGGCGCTCAGGACGATCTGGATGCAGATCGGCGTCGAGAATGCCGAGGCTGCCGCACTGGCCGAGGCGCGGGGGATCGACGTGGTGCAGGACCGTTGCCCCAAGATCGAGTACCAGCGCCTGTTCGGCGAGCTGCGGATGGGCGGCTTCAACACCGGCATCATCTCGTCGCGGTTGTGAGGGGCAGGGCGTGCTCCCGGCCGGGGGCGGGCTCTCAGCCGGGATGGCCGGTGCGGGCGCGCCAGTCCGCCCAGGCCTCGGGCGTGTCGAGATCGGTCGTCGCGCGCTGCCCCTCGAGGGGCAGCAGCCGCACCTCTTCGTCCGCCAGCAGGGCACGGGCACCGGCGTCGCCCGTCAGCTCGGCCAGTGCCGGATAGAGCCGGGCGGGAATCAGGACCGGATGGCCCGGCGTGCCATCCTCGGCCGCCGCGCGCCAGACGGCACCGGGTTCCCCGGCATGGGCCGCGATCATCTGCGCAATGTCTGCAGGCGCGATCTCGGGCATGTCGGGCAGAAGCACCATCAGCGCGGCCGCCCGTTGCGCGCCGGCCGCACGCGCCCCGGCACGCAACGAGGCGGCCATGCCTTCCTGCCAGTCGGGAACCTCGATGGGCTTGGCGAGGGTTCCAAGAAGGACCGCGCGCCGGTCCCGGTCGCCGGGCTGGACGGTGACCCAGACCTTGCGGCCGCCGCCGAGGCGCGCAGCCTCGACCGCGCGTCTCAGCTGCGGCACGGCATCGACCGCTTCGAGAAGCTTGTCGCCCCCGCGCATGCGCCGCGCTGCGCCTGCGGCCGGTATCAGAACGTGTACGCCGCCCATGACCCCGAAGGTAGGCTGCGGGGGCCGGACAGGCAATGCGCCGTGGATCAGCCGCGCATCCGCGCCCCGTCTGCATCCCAGAGCGCGCCCTCGACCAGCCGCGCCCGCCGCTTTTCGCCCAGGATCTCGATCTCGGCCTCCAGGCCCGGCCGGACCGCCGCGACCGGCAGGAAGCCCTGCGCGACCGACTGGCCGGTCCAGTGCGAATAGCCGCCCGAGGTGCAGAAGCCCACGACCTCGTCGCCGATCCAGATCGGCTCGTAGGCCACGACGTCGGCATCGCCCGCATCCACGACGAAGGCGCAAAGGCGCCGCGCCTCGCCCTTCGCCTTGCGGGCGGTGACGGGGGCCTTGCCGATCCAGTCGGCGGGCTTGTTCCAGCGGATGAAGCGGTCGATGCCGGTCTCGGCCGGATAGTAGTCGGGGCTGAACTCGCGGCTCCACGACCCGAAGAGCTTGTCGAGCCTGAGCGACATCATCGCCCGCATCCCGAAGGGGGTCAGCCCGAGGTCCTGCCCTGCCTCCCACAGTGCGTGCCAGAGCGCGCGTTGCTTCATGAAGTCGCAATAGATCTCGTAGCCGAGGTCGCCGGTGTAGCTGACGCGCTGCACCAGGCAGTCGACCAAGCCGACGGTGATCGCCCGGGCGTCCATGAACCGGAACGCCCCCGCCGACACATCGGCCCGTGTCACCCGTGCGAGCAGCTCGCGCGCCTTCGGCCCGGCGATCTGGAAGCCGGTGAGGCGGTCGGACATGTTCTCGACCCGCACGCCCGTGTCGAGGTTCGCCTCGAACCAGCGGCGGTGGAAGTC
>JALORM010000001.1 GCA_025458985.1 Paracoccaceae bacterium
CCCTGCGGGGCCGGCATCCCGAACGCCAGAGAGGAAATCAAATGAGAACGACTGCAGAATACCAGGCGATGATCGTGGACGGCTCGCTCGACCTCTGGGGCAACCAGATCAGCGACGTGTCGCCGCTCGCCGGGCTGACCGGGCTGACGGAGCTCTACCTCGGAGGCAACCAGATCAGCGACGTGTCGCCGCTCGCCGGGCTGACCGGGCTGACGGTGCTCCACCTCGGGGGCAACCAGATCAGCGACGTGTCGCCGCTCGCCGGGCTGACCGGGCTGACGGAGCTCTACCTCGGGGGCAACCAGATCAGCGACGTGTCGCCGCTCGCCGGGCTGACCGGACTGACGGCGCTCCACCTCGGGGGCAACCAGATCGGCGACGTGTCGCCGCTCGCCGGACTGACCGGGCTGACGACGCTCGACCTCGGGGGCAACCAGATCAGCAACGTGTCGCCGCTCGTCGGGCTGACTGGGCTGACGAAGCTCCAGCTCGGGCGCAACCAGATCAGCGACGTGTCGCCGCTCGCCGGGCTGACCGGGCTGACGGTGCTCTACCTCTGGGGCAACCAGATCAGCGACGTGTCGCCGCTCGCCGGGCTGACCGGGCTGACGGAGCTCGACCTCTGGGGCAACCAGATCAGCGACGTGTCGCCGCTCGCCGGACTGACCGGGCTGACGGAGCTCTACCTCGGGGACAACCAGATCAGCGACGTGTCGCCGCTGCGGCTAGCGCTGCCGAATGCGCAAATCTTTCCGTGACGCTACGACTGTGGGGCGATACGCCGCCCCATTCCCGAACGCCAGAGAGGATACGAAGATGACCGTCACCATTCACTCGACCGACCTCGCCCCCGTCCTGCGCACGGCCGCCGCCGCGATCGAGCGGCGCAACCCTATTCCGATCCTCGGGATGCTGCGCCTGACTGCCGCCGCTGGCGCAGACGTGGCGACAGTGACCGCCACCGATCTTGACATCGAGATCGCAACCGAGGTTCCGGCCTCGGCCGAGGCCGACCTAGACATCGCCGTTGCCCCCAGCCGCCTCGCAATGGCCTGCGCGGGCTACAGGGGGGATGTCCGGCTGTCGCTGTCGCGCGAGGGGCAAGCAGAAATCCTTACCATTGCCGCCGCCGATATGACGCAGCGGGTGCGCTCGATCCTTCCGTCCACCGAATTCCCGGTGATGCGGCGCGCAGAGGGTGACGGCTTCGATCTGGCCGAGGCCGACCTTTGGGCGGCTCTGCACAACACCCTGCCATGCGTCTCGACCGAGGAAACCCGCTACTACCTGAATGGCGTGTATCTCGACGCCATGAAGGGCTGCGCGGTCGCGACCGACGGGTGGCGTCTTGCCAGATACGACCTGATTGGCATCGCGCCGATGCAGGCCGGTGCGATCCTGCCCACCAAGGCCGCCAAGCTTCTGCTTGGCCTTCTGCGGCGCGACGGCAATCGCCTAGTGTGCGCTCAGTTCGCCATGAGCGAGCGTCGCAAAGACAAGTCATCCGACCCGGAGCCGTGGCCAGACCGGATGACATTCACGGTCGGAGACGCGCAGATCACGACCAAGATAATCGACGGCACCTATCCCGACTGGACTCGCGTCATCCCTGCGCCCAGCGACGCGATCTCGGTCGCGGTGTCGCGCGCGGCGGTACAGCAGGTCACGGCGCTCTGCGATCTTGATGAACCCATCGCCATCAGCCCGGAAACCGGAAAGCTGACCGTCAAGACCGCCGACGGCGACCTGACAGAGGTCTCCGGCCAGCCCGGGCAAGGCGAACGGTTCAGCCTGAAAGCCCGCTACCTCCGCGACATCCTTGGCCGCCACGATCCGGCTCGCTTGAGCGGCAAGGACGCAAATCACCCGCTCATGGTCGCAACGGAAGACCCTCGGCTTCTGCACGTGTTCATGCCCATGCTGCTGGACTGACGAGACCCCCGCCGACGTGGGCAGATTGCCCGGTGACGCGGCGGGGTAGCAGGGGCTGCGGGGTGCCGGAGCTACCGCGCTTGCAACACCGGAGCCGGGGTCGGTGCCTGCGAAACCCCGGCGCAGATAGGAGACTGACAGATGAACCCGAATGCATGGAAAGAATACGCGGCCGATTTCATCGCCATTTCGGATGCCGAAATCGAGCGGGAAAAAGATCGGGCCGCAGAACTGATCGCCGAGCAAGAGCAATGGCTCGAAGCCATCGCCTCGTGGGAAGCAGCCGGAAAGCCTAGGAGAGAATGACATGGCCGACCCGACCGTAGAAGAACTGCGTCGCGAACTCGATGAGGCGTTCCGAGACGTCATCAGAGCTCAGGGGCGCGAGACCAAGGCCCGCAACCGGCTCGACGCGCGCCTCATCGCGGACGCCGAGGCCGAGTTTGCCTCCCGGGGGATCACGCCCGGAAAGCGCGTGATCGGCAAGCACCGTTGGTCCCATGGGCCGGTCGAGGGTATCTACAAGGGCTTTGAGAGCCCTACGTATCACTGGGCAGACCCAGAGCCCGTCGTCATGGACATCAAGAAGGCCGGCAGCGCTCACGCGACCCGCCGGGTCTACGGCACGGACTGGCGACTGGCGGAGGGGGAGTGATGCTCACGCTCATTGCCACGCTCGCGGCTCTTGGCGCCACCACGTCCGGAGCGTTCTTCTGCTACGTCTCCTGGTCGGTCTGGCGCCAGGACGACATGCCGTCCGCGATCCTTGCCGCCGGCACGGCCGCCGGGTGCTTCGCCATCGCATTCGGATGCCTCTGGCTCGGGTGGGCGCTGTGATGACTCCCTCCGAAGCTGCCATCCACGCCCAGATCCTGCGCCAGGTCGTCCGCGGCGTCGGGCTGTCCGCCGTGCTCGACGAAATCGCGAAGATGATTGAGGAATACAAAGCCACAGACCACGATGAGGTTCTGCGGTTCGCGGCAAGAATGAAGAAGCTGGCCGATGAATTGGAGGGCCGGGAATGAAAATTGACTTGCGCGTCACAATCCCGTTCGTTCTCCCCTTCGTTATACTGGCAACATTCCGGCTCCTATGGCTGTTTGGGGGCGCAGATTGGAACGGCAACGCAATCGTAGTGATATGTGCAATCAGCGGCTTTATCGCCGGATGCGTAATAGCGTTCATTCTCTTTGTAGCAGGCGTATCCATCGGAACAATCACCATTAGCCGCAACGGTGGCAAGAAATGACCGAAGAACTCGAACTGCTGATTGCCCGAGCCCGCCGCGAATGGGAAGCCAAATCCCCAGCCGACCGCGAAGCCATGATCGCCGCGCAGAAAGTCAACTACGCCGTTTCGGAAGCCGCGTGGGGCAGCGATGCCGACGAGGCCGCCTATCGCGCTGCGTACGAAGCGGGCGACGAAGCCGAAATGGCACGGCTTGAGGCCGAGTCGCAGGCCCGAATGGACGCGTCCAGAAAGCGGATGGAGGGGCGGGAATGAACACCGAATGGGGCGAAATCAATATCGACGTGGACGCATCCGATCCTTCGGATGTTGTTCTGTGGGCTAATGGTGAGTTCGTCGGCAACGTGGGCCACCGAGTTCAGGCGGTCGGACAGGTGTTCGACGTCGACAGGGCCTTTGCCGACGAGATTGCGAGGCGCTGGGCGTTGGCTAATGCCGCAGAGGCCGAGCGAGACGCCTACCGGGCCGAACTTTCAGCCGTCATGCCGGCCGACTTCGCGGACTGGCACGAGAACAACTCGCAGGAATGGCCTCAGGTGGCAGCGGGAGTGATCCGCAGCCTGCGGGAGAGGGAGCAATTGGGCTGGGCGGCGGCCGAAGAGGCTAATGCCGAGATCGCGCGCCTACGTGCGGCGCTCGCCCACAGTGACCAACCCTGCGCCTATTGCACACTCCCAGCAAACGAGTGGGGGAAATGCAAGAGTGGTTTTCCGGGATGCGCCCGATCTGACGATGCAATGGGCTGCCCTGAGCTGGGGGCGGCGCTGCAATGTGTGCATCTCGAAGAAGAAATCGAGAGACTGCGGGCGGCACTGGAACGCCTGCGCGATTGCGATTGGGTGATCCCCCCGCACGATCGGATGGACGCGGTGCGCGAGATCGCCCGCGCCGCCCTCACCCCCAAGGAGCCGACCGATGGCTGATGTCATTCGCACCGATACCGAACATATGCGCGTCTCTGGTAAGTGGTTTCGGACCGCTGATTTGGCTGACGCCGCCTTTGACTTGGTTCGACGTGCCGGAAGCGAAAACCCGGCCTTCGACATGCCGCCTTTCTTCTACACAGGCAGTCCCTACGGCGAGGCCCTTCTAGCGCTTGGCGTGGCGCCTTGTGATCCGCCACCGTCATACCGCGTCATGTTCACGCCTCATTTCGGGAAGTCGCCATGGTGGCGCCGTGCGCCAATTTGGCCGAGTGTTTTTGGCGTCGATCCAGCGCTGAACGAGGAGCCGACCGATGGCTGATTTCTGCAAAGACTGCTCGATTGCCATCTTTGGAGAAGACTTCGGGGACCTAGCGAACCTTGGAAACGGCGAGGTACTTCAACCGGGCTACGGCTACCCTGTCGTATGCGAGGTCTGCGGCCCTATCCTTGTAGACGATGAAGGCAAGCGCCTCCCCCGGAGCCGACCGATGCCACCTGACCGCGTCCGCCTCGACCCCGACCACGCCGGCTGGAACGACCAGGTTGTCGGCTGGGCGTCGGAAGCCCGCGACGATCAGGGCCGCTCGATAGCCCCGGCCGACTGGCCGGAATACGTCACGCTTGCCGCCGCCGAGGCCTTCGGCCTCGCGGTGGCCAAGGCGGCGCTGGAACGGGCGGTGCAGGTGGCCGACCGCCTTTTCTATCCTGACGAAACGAAGATCAGCGCCAGCATTCGCGAGGCCATCCGCGCCATCGACCCCGCCGAAATCATCGCGGAAGTGAAGGAGGGGAGAGGGGAATGAGCTACGCAGTCGTCGGCGAAACGATTGAACTGCGCCGGGGTCCGAGGCGGGGCGAGCGGGTTGTAGTTCTCGAAGTCTGCTGGTCTGGCGGCGATGAATACTACGTCGGAAAATCCCCCACGATGGGGCGTGTGAGGTGGAACTGGAAGGCTGTTCTCAACGTATCGAGGGGCGAAGTATGACCGCCCTCGCCGATCTTCTCGCCGCCGCGGCCCTGTGGATCGCGCTCACCGCCGGGACGGTGCTGGTAGCCGTCCAGGCCGCTGCGTGGTGGTGGGGATGATCGCCGCGCTCTTTGTCGAGACCGGGGGTTCGTACTGGAACCTCGACGGCGTTGACCCGTGGGACGAAGCCCGCGACGCCCGGCGGTACGCTGGCCCGTGGCCAGTCGTGGCGCATCCGCCGTGCCAGCGGTGGGGCAAGTTCTGGGCTGGCCAGCCGCTGCACATCGCGCGGACGGGCGAGCGGAAGCGCAAGGGCGACGACGGCGGGTGCTTTGCAGCGGCGCTGGCGTCAGTCCGGGAGTGGGGCGGCGTGCTGGAACACCCGTGGGGCAGCCATGCATGGCCACACTTCGGCCTCGCGGTGCCACCAAGAGCCGGCGGGTGGATCATCGCCGACGACTACGGATGGACCTGTTGTGTCGAACAAGGCCAGTACGGACACTATGCCCGGAAGCCCACGCTGCTTTACGCCGTCGGCGTTCGGCTTCCCGATCTGCGATGGGGCAAGACCGAACCGACGTTCCCCAAATGGGCGCTTGATCGCTACGGGCTGGCCAAATGCAAGCGCGCCGGGGAACTGGCCTTCAAGGGCGGCGGCAAGGATAACAAGCACCGGATCGGCACGCCGCCGGAGTTCCGCGACCTGCTGATCGGCATGGCCCGGTCGGTTGCCATGCAGGAGCCCGCCCAGTGACCTGCCTCGCCGCCCTCTGCCTCGTCGGCGCGCTCGCGGTTGACGGCGACACGCTGCGCCTGGACGGCCAGCGCTACCGGCTCTGGGGGATCGACGCCCCCGAAATGCGCGAGCCCGCCGGCCCGGGCGCCAAGCGCGCGCTGGCCGGCCTGATCGCCGGTCAGCCGCTCGCCTGCGATTGGATCGACACCGACCGCTACGGTCGCCCCGTGGTCCGCTGCGACCTGCCGGACGGCCGCGACCTGTCCTGCGCGATGGCGGCGACGGGCCGGGCGACAGACTGGCCGAGGTATTCGGCCGGGAGATACGAGGGGTGCGGATGATGCCGGCGATCCTACGTTATCACGGCGGCAAAGTCAGGTTGGCGTACCGGATCGTGGCGGCCATGCCTCTGCACGAAACTTACGTCGAGCCCTACGGTGGCGGCGCGGCTGTTCTTCTGGCGAAATCGCGCGCGCGTCTAGAGGTTTACAACGATCTCGACGGCGACATGGTGAACCTGTTCCGGGTCATCCGCGATGCGCCCGACGAACTCGCCGCAGCCATTGCCGCAACGCCGTTCGCGCGCGCCGAACACGAACTGTCTTACCGCGACTGCACCGACGATCTGGAACGCGCGCGCAGGGTGCTGATTAGGTCGCACTTCGGACACGGCAGCTCTGGAATTCACCGCAAGACGGGGTTTCGCGCCGCGGGGCTCCGGGCTGGCGTCCTGCCCGTGCACACGTGGGCGTCGCTCCCTGCAGCGGTCAGAGAGACCGCTGAACGAATGCGCGGCGTTGTGATCGAGCGACGCCCTGCGGTTGATGTCATGCGCGCCCACGACAGCGCGGGTGCGCTTCACTACGTCGATCCTCCCTATCTGCCAGAGACGCGGGACAGGGGGCGTGACTACGCCCACGAAATGACCCGTGCCGACCACATCGCAATGCTCGATGCGATCCTGCGGCTGCGTGGCAGCGTGATCCTCAGCGGATATGCCTCGCCGCTCTATGATGAGGCGCTGGCGGGGTGGAATCGGGTCGAGATCGCCTCGCGCGCCGACCGGGCCGCAGAACGCACGGAAGTCCTCTGGATGAGACTGCGCGAGGCGGGCGCGCTTTTCAGCGGCGGGAGATATGAGGGGTGCGAGAGATGAGCGACCGACCGATGATTTTCAACGCGCCGATGGTGCGCGCCTTACTGGCCGGCAGGAAGACCCAGACGCGGCGGGTGCTCAGACCGCAGCCGCCCGTTGGGCTGATGCCGGGTTGCTACGCGGTACCGGGTGAAGCAATGCAGCGGATCAAGAATGAGATCGCCGGGCCCGGCTGCACCGCGGTTGAGGTGTATCCGCCGGCGGCAGAGGTCGTTGACGGCGCCAACATGTTCCACATGTGGGTGCTGCCACTCGGGCTGCCGTTTGGCCTGCACGTTGGCGCCACCGGCGCGACCCCCTGACATGCCCGCCGCGCGCCATGCCTTCGTCCCGCGCCTGCTGCCCGCTCCGGCGGCGGCGCACTATCTCGGCGTGAGCGAAACGACGCTGCGCGGCCTCGGCATTCCGCGGCGGCGACTGGAAGGCAAGCGGGTCTACGACATCGCAGACCTTGACCTGTACGCCGACAGCCTCCCCTATGAGGTCGAGGGGAGGCCCAGCACATGCGCCGGCAGATTCGGGCGGCCACGGTGACTCTGCGTGTCAAGATCGTCCACGCGCGCGGGCGGCGTTACGTCTACACCGCCACGCCACCGCGGGTGCGACTTCCTGACCTGCCGTTCGACCACCCTGAGTTTCTGGCCGCCTACGCGCGCGCCACGAGCGGCGCAGTCATACCGCGGCGCATCGGGGCCGGCACCATAGCGGCGGCCGCTGCACTGGCCGCCGGCTCGGCAAGGTTCAAGATGCTGGCACCAGCCTACAGGCGCGCGATGCGGGCCGAGTTCGACGCGATCCTGGAACAAGCTGACGACGCGCTGATCGCAGACCTTCGCCCTGCCGACATCCGCGACGACCTGCGCCCGCTGGCGCCCCACGCTGCCCGGAAACGGCGCAAGGCGTGGCGGATGATCTGCGCGGCCGCGATCGAGGCGCAGTTGATCGCGGAAGACCCAAGCGCCACCGTCAAGCCGCCGGCCCCGCCCCGGACGGACGGGCACGAGCCGTGGTCGCCCGACGAGGTTGAACGGTTCCGCGCCCGCTGGCCTGTCGGGACGCAGCAGCGCGCGATGATGGAACTGATGCACTGGACCGGCGCGCGGATCAGCGACGCCGTCCGCCTCGGGCCGGGGATGGTCGACGGCGACGGCGTGCTGACGTTCCGACAGGGGAAGACCGGCGGGCAGAGCTACGTGCCCTGGACATGCCCGCTGCCGCCCTACGCGGCAGGGATGGCGGCCGACCGGGCCGCGATGCACGCGGCGTTGGGGGCGATCCCGCGGCACATGACCTTCCTAAGCACAGCGCACGGCAAGTCCCGCTCGACGAAGGCCGCAGCGTCCTACCTGTCACAGGCAGCGCAGGCCGCCGGCCTGACGGACCGCACCGGCCACGGGCTCAGGAAGGCGCGGGCCATCGCGCTGGCCGAGTCGGGCGCGACGACGCACCAGATCGGCGCATGGACGGGCCACGCGACCCTGGCCGAGATCGAGCGGTATACGAGGAAGGCAAGCCGGCGCGCAGCGGTCATGGGAACGGAACAAGACCGGAACACAGGAAAACGCCGGAAGGGTTCGGGAAAACAATGACCCGAATCCAAATGAAAGCAGGACGTTACGGCGTCTACTGGCGGCCCCGTCAGGACTGCGCAAATCGTACGATTTGAACGGGTTGTACGAAAAACGCGCCGCCCGGGGCCGCTATGGCCGTCAATGGGTTGCGAGGCGCGATGGAAAACGTCTTACATCCCAACGCCTTCCAGCGGGTAGATCAGGAACACCTGCGTCGCGCCTTCGTGCACCTCGGCCTCGGGCGGCTCGACGATCAGGCCGTCTGGCACGGTGATTGTCACGCGGTCGGCGCGGCCCAGATCGCCGGGCGCGCCGGCGTCCACCTCGATCAGGTAGCCCGCTTGCACGTCGGCCCAGGTCACGTCGCCCTCGTGCCGCGTGGTGTGGCGATTCTGGTTCCAGAACGTCACCTGCGCCAGCGCGCCCGGCGCGTCCGTCGGGCCGATCTGCAGCGTTGACGGCGAGGATGCAGGCCCCCACTGCACGGCGTCCTGCGCGGCAGCGACCCAAGCAAAGTTGGAAGCGGCGAGGCAGATTATAGCAGACAGGCGGTTCGGTATAAGGTCGCGCATGGGCTTCCCCTTTCGGCCAGTTGTGCTATGCTCCCCGCCGGGCGCTCCCGCCGGAGACCCAAGTGAGCGCGGCGGCGTGGAAAGCAGACACGCACAGCCAAGATGCCCCAGAGTGCGAGCCCAGGGGATGAGGAAGCAAGCGGGGCCGCCGCACGGCGCCCGAGCCGGAGTAGCGTCCGGCCCGCGCTCACCGCCGCCACCCCGGACAGTTCGCCGCGCCGTAGCGGTTCTGCGTGTCGATGGCTACCGCCTCCGCGCGCGCACCCTGCACCACCACCTCCGCCACCGGGCGCGGGAACTCGATAGGCCCCTGCACCACGTCGCAGAACAGCCCGGCCCCGATCTGCGGCGCACAGGCGCTAGTCGCGGCGAGTGAGACGATCAACCAGAGCCGGGTCATCCTGCGTGTCAGCGTCGCGCGCATGGCGGTTCCTTTCCTCGATGGTGCTCAGCCGCCCCTCGGCGGCCTTGGCGCGGGTGCTATGGTTGGCGTCGCGGCGGCCCTTCAGGTACAGCCCAAGCGCCGAGAAGACGGCGACGGCGCCGGCAGCGATGTAGGGCCAGAGCCCGCCGATCAGATCGCCGATCATCTGCGCAGCCCCTTGAGCGCGGCCCTGGCGCGAGAGCCCAGGTACCACAGCAGCGCACCGGCGCCGACGATCAGCGCGACGACGGTCTCGACCGCCTCCGGCGAGGTCAGGTGAGCATCGGCGCCGGGCGGCAACCACCCGCCGGCCGCAAGCCGGCCGGCCAGCACGTACAGCCCGATGCGGACCATGACGATCAGTTCGTCTTTCATGTCGGTTCCCTTCGGTTGAGGATCAGAACGGCCACCACGAGGCGATCCACCCCGTGAACTCGGCCCATTTCGCCGCCAGCGCGGCGCCGCCCGCCAGCACCAGCGCGGCGATCCCGCCAGCGGCTGCGCCAGACCCCTGTTTTTTGCCCGCTGGCGGCGAAGTCGGGGCGGGCGTGGAGGGCTGCAGGACGAGAGGCGGCTCTGCGGGGCGCTGTGGGGCCACGGCGTCGCGCAGGGCATCGGCCCGCACGTCGGCCACCCGACGCGTCCATCCCTTGCCGAATGTCGGCCACGTTTTGAGCCGGCGCAGGAATGCCATCCGCTCGTCGCAGAGTGCGTTGATCGCGCCGGCGACGGAAACCGCCCTAGCCGCGCTCAATGTGACCGGCCCGATCTTGCCATCCACGGCAACCCCGAGCACCCGCTGCAGCGCCTTGACCGCTCGGCCGGGGCCGGAGTTCACGGCGTAGTCCGCCACGGCGTAGTCAAGGCCAGCCGGCAGTTCGTCGGCCCGCACGGCATCCCAATATTGCGCCTTGTAGACGCGCACGGCCTGATCAGTCGTCAGCGCCTTGAGGTCTGCCACCGTACCGTTGCGGCTGATGTATCGCCGGAACGTGGCGAGCGTGATTCCCTTGTTCGTCGGGCCGCCCGGGTCGCTGGGATGGTTCACGTACCCGCCCTCATGCTTGAGAATGCGGGGGATGCAGATTGCAGCCCGATCCATCGGGAATCCTTTCGGTTGGTGTCAATCCCTGCGCGGCAGGCGGTCCTTCAAGACCTGCAGCGTGGTGTTCGCCTCGCGCTGTTCCTCGATCAGGTCGTGCAGCAACTTGACCACCTCGGCGCGCCACGCCTCGTGCGCATCCGGCGGCGGCGGAGGCTTGGGCGCCCGCGTCGTCAACCACCACAGAAGGTAAATCACCCCGCCTGTCGGCCCGAGCGCCTTGACCAGATCAGGAAGAAGGGTGGTCGGGTCCATGAAGCGCCTTCCAGAGCGTAATCAGTGACAGGGGCGCAAGCATGGTACTGGCGTAGAGCCCGATGACGAGCTCGCCACCCGTATGAATCGCCGAGTACGCGAGCGCGAGAAACTGGCCGAGGCTGATCGCGGACCCGAATGCGACCATGCCCCGGTTTGGCGGGTGAATGAGTCCGATGTAGGTCAAACCGCCGCCCGCCATCATGGACGCAGCCCATAGCTCGGCGCGGAACGATGTCGCGAACCTGCCGAACACGTCGGCCGAGAATGCATCCCCGCGCAGCGACGATTCGATCCAGAACGCCGCCCCGATCAGGACGTACTGAATGGCAATCAGCCGCAACACGGGCTGGCCGAGCCATTCGTGCCAGACGTCGGAAACAATGGTCCGTACGTTCACCTACCCCTCCACCAGACATGCGCCGCCACCAGCGCCAGCCCGAGGATCGGCCACCACAGCGGGCCGGCGTAGGCCAGCCCGAAGGCGTAGAAGAACAGGTCGTTTCTGCTGTCCTTGCCGCGCCCGCCGATCATCAGATGCCACGCCTCCCAAAGCACGCCCAGAAGGGCCGACCCGACCGTGACCATTTCTCGCCTCGGGGGCCGCAGTAGCCCGACAAACAGCAGCACGCCGCCCGCCATCATGAAGGCGGCCCACATCTCTGCCGGATAGGACGTCGCGAAACGCCCGAACACCTCTGCGCTGAATGCCTCGCCCTGCAAGCCTGCCTCGATCCAGAAGAGCGAGCCGATCACGGCAAGCGCCAGCGCCGCCAGCTTCAAAAGCGGCTGTTCCAGCCATCCGTCGAGGATCACGCACCCGATCCGAAGAACAGTCAACGCCTTGCCTCCCGTGCCACCATGACCATCAGCCCCAGCGCCAGGACCGACGCCGGCCACCAGCCCGGCCCGTAGAGCGCGCCCCACAGGACGAAGCCCGCGTCCTGCGCGCCGTCCCGCCAAGCGCCGCCCCGGCGCAGGTCGCCCCACTCCTTCGCCGCCCAGTAGGCGGCCGCCATGGCCAGCGCGCCTGCGCCGCCCTGCCAGCCGAAGTGCTGAATCAGCGCGGCCCCCACCAGGGCGTGCGCCATGCCGACGACGCCGGCGATGTAGGGCGTCTGATCGCCTCCAGGCGTCAGCAGCTCGGCGATCACGCGACGAAGGACGGCGGGCCGGGACATCAGGCCGGCACCACGTTCTGCGCGACAGTCACGTTGAAGACGGTCCCTTGGTGATCGTTCTCCGCGTAGCGCACCGCGACCTCGCCGACGCCGCGCCCGTGCGGAATGCGTTCCTCGTTCCAGGTGGCCTCGAACGACACGCCATCGCTTCCCGGCGCGACCACGTCCGCCGCCAGAAGACTGCCAGCGACGCGCAGGTAGGCGGCGCACGTCGCAGACGCCACCGATCGGGGCGTGACGCCATCGGCCTCGTAGACCGGGATCCGCAACTGCCAGGACTTCAAGGCCACCAGATCGAACTCGGCAGTCATGCACCCCTCCATTTGAACGGCAGCGCGCCACGGGCGGCGGCAACCGGCACGATTCCGACCGCGCCGACCACCACAACAGCCGGCACCGCAAAGACGATGGCGATCTCGTCGTCGGCGGTAAATTCCCCGACGATCTCACGCTCCGCGCGGAACACGGCGGCCGCGGCGATCGCAGCCGACCGGCGCAAGGCTCGAACCGGCGAACCTGCGAACGCCGAAGATGCGACGATCCCCGCAGCGCGGCGGCGCGTCAGCCCTGGCAGCGCCAGAAAGGTCGATGCCGCCACGGCGCTCGCGGCACGGCTGAAGAGCGAAACAGCCTCGGCCGCCGCCGTGAACGTCGAGGTCGCGGCCGCGCTGGCCGACCTGCGAAGCGTGCGGGCCGCAGTCGCCGCGAGACTGCTTCCCGAGGCAACCGCCGCAGCGCGACGCCGGACAAGCGCATAGGCCGCGCCGAACGACGAGGCCGCCACGACCTGCGCAGCACGCGCAATCACCGCTGCGGTTTGCGCCTCGGCCACGAACGTCGACAGCCCTACGACCCCCGCCGAGCGGCGCAAGGTTCTGATGGCGCGCGCGGCAAACCCGCCGACCGAGACAACTTGGGCCGACCTCGACCGCAACAGCCTGCCGAGCGCCGAGAAGGAAGACGATGCCCCTACGGCCGCCGGCCGACGCAAGGTTACTGCTGCGGATGCCGAAACGCCGCTGACCGCCCCCGCGGCCGCCGACCTTCGGAGCGTACGCACTGCCGCAGCACCAAACGTGCCGACACCGACAATTGCGGCGGCGCGGTTGAACGGCCCACCAGAGGCGCCAGCATCGAAGATCAGGCTGTCGAAGACAGCCGGATCGAATACCGCGTCGACGCCAGGTGGCAGCGTGAAAGTGATGGCGGTCAGCGCGTCGTTGAAGAAGTTCGTCGTGCGACCCATCGTCACAGCGATCGCGCGCGCCGTCTCTTCGCTCAGGCCCGTCGCGGACGCACCGTGCAAGTGCACGCTCGAACTGCTGGCGTCCTCGAAGTCCTCGGTCGCGCCGGTCCAGTCTGCGGTGGTCGTGTCGTACTGGTAGACGAGCACGGCCAGAAGCTCACCATCCTCCGGCACGTCGATGGTCAGCGAGTAGACGCCAGAGGCATGGGTATCGTCGATGGCGATGTCGCTGAAGGTCGGCTCGCCGACATAGCGCGCCACCGCAACAGCCGTGTCGTAGAGCGTGCCGTTCGCCGTCACCGCGACCGCGGCGGTGGTTCCGGTCGGCACGTTGGCCTTCCAGTACCCGATCCGCGTGAACCCCTCGCTCTGGATCGATCCCATCTGCGTGGCGGTCTCGCCGCCGATGGTGACGCCCGAAAACCCGGTCGCGGAGTCCGGCAGGATTGCGACGGCCGCAATGATCCAGCGGTCGGCGTCAGCCGCGCCTACGTCCAGCCCAGATACGGTCTGGGTCGTTTCGTTTCCCGGGCCGCTGGCGACACCGCCGTCAAGCCACGCCATCGCTCAATAGTCCGTCTCGATGTAGAAGGACGCGATGTCCAAGCCGACTGCCGAGGCCGTGGCATTGTTCGACACCCACGCGATCAGAGCGGCGAGAAGCACGCTGCTGTCGGGAACGACAGCCGCCCCGCCCGACAGGGTTCCGGTCGCCACGTCGCCCGTGTTGAGGCGCGTAACCTCGTAGTGGATCGTCCCGGTAGAGGTCGGCGGGGAGAAGAGGGCCATCTCGTACACGTCCGTGTTCGCCGTCTTGGCCGGGAAGTTCGCGCCCAGAGCGATTGGCGTCTGTGCCGACGTGCCCCCATAGAAGATGGAGAGGTTGCTGTCCGCCGCGCCACAGCCCACGCCGACCGAGTTCACGAACCCCGAGGGCTCGGCGTTGGTCGGGGCGCTGGTGATCGGCCGCATTCCGACAAACATCCGCATGTCCGAAGTGAAGGCCGCAACCCCGAACCGGACCACCATGAAGAAACCGCCGAGCCCCGCGCCATCGCCAGTGGTGTATTGAAGCGCCCCCTGCCGCGCCCCGCCCAGCGATCCGGCAGTCGCCGCGCTGACGTAGCCAAGCCGGCGCAGTCGCGCGAACAGGTTCGTCGTCGCGACGTTGCGGGCCGTGGCCGTGCCAACCGCCGACATCGCCGCCAGACCGAACACGCCGGGAACCGTGGTCGCGTTGCCAGGCGGAACCCAGATGCCGACCTTGTTACGGGCGATCAGCGCTTGTAGCGCACTGTCAAGACCAGAAGGCCCGACGAAAGCCGGCAGCATCCGGTTGGCGATGCGCCGCCCAAAGATCCCGACAGTATCGGCGGGCGGCGCGGTGGGCGCCGACACGAGCGGGAAATCTACCCGACCAGTGATGGCGTGCTCGTCGTTCCAGGCGTCGACAGAAACCTGCTTCGTTCCGTCGTTGGTGCCCGTGGCCGTGACGCTGTGCGTTATAGGCATCTGCGCCTCTTCAGCTAAGCGAAACGTCGAGATCGCCGATCGCGAACGTGATCGTATCGCCGTCACCCACCGTCGCCGCGTCGATGTCATCCCATGCCAGCAGGTTGCCGCCCGACGCAGCATCGAAGATGCCAACGGCAACCACGGTGCCGAAGCTGCCGCCAGACGCGGTGAAGCTGACCGCGCTGGTGTTCGAGATAGCGCCGCCGCTCGCGGCGCCGAACGTGATGGCCTGCCGGGCATATCCGGCGCCGCTGACCTGCGTACCGCCACCGGCGTCGGTCGGGGCCGCGGTGTAGAGCGCCAGGTAGACCGCCGCCGGCGAAGAATAGGCCGAGTTTCGGAAAACGTGGTCCAGAAGTTCGTTTTCCAGGAAGTCGGAGAAGCTGCTCATTGTCGCCTCGCTTGTTCGAAGTTGAAGTCCACCGACCGCTTGCCCCAAGGCAAAGACGGCCGGATTGATCGCCGCCGGGCGGACCCGGCATCACGCCGGCGTCATATCCAGATGCGCACCTCGCCGCGGGCGCCGTCGCCGCCATCAGCCGAATTGCCGCCACCGCCGCCGCCACCCGGCGCCGACCCTGGCGAACCGGCGGAACTGCTGCCGCCATCCCCGCCATTTCCGCCGTGCAGGCTCAGTCCGCCCGCCCTCAAAAGCGCGGTGGCGCCACCGACGCCGCCGCCGCCGCCGCCATGCACAGCCCAGCCACCACCACGCGAAGCGCCGGCGCCGCCGCCGCCGCCACCACCACCGCAGACAGTTCTCGCGTCAGGTCTCGCGTCTGCGCTTGGATAGAGATGCGACCCGCCGCCCGGCGCACCGGCAAGGCCCTCTGTCGCGCCCGCGCCGCTTCCTCCAGCACCCAACTCGCCGCCGCCACCGCCGCCCGCCGAAGTGCCAAGCGTATTGCCGTTTCCACCACCACCACCCCCATAGGCGGTCAGCAGCGCGCCGAACGTCGTGTTGCCACCCGCCGTGCCGTTGCCATTGCTGCCCGTCCTTCCTGCGCCGCCCGCGCCGACAGTGACGGAAACCGAACCAGGAAGGTCGCCCAGCCGAAAGCGGCGCAGCGCGTAGCCGCCGCCGCCGCCGCCGCCGCCCAATCCATTGCGCCCGCCGCCTCCACCGCCACCCCACGCCTCGACCGTGACCATGGCGTCGGGATCAAGGCCTACCGGCTTGTTCCAGGTGCCGGACGATGTGAAGGCCTGGTAGTAGCGGGTTGCGCTACTGCCGCCACCAGACAGCAGCGGCGACAGGATATGGAAGGCGCCACCGATCACTTCCAGAACGGAAACCAGCCCCACGTCAAGCGACCCCGCGGTCAGCGCGTTGCCGGAACTGTCGACGACAGCCGCCGCCGCCTCGCCGTTGACCGAAAGCGTGACGGCTCCGGTATTTGCATCGGCCCAGGCGATCGTGAACTTCATGCGCTCGGCGATGCCGCCGACGGGAAGCTCCGGATCCACAGTTGCCGTGACCGCATCGCCGGTTCCACCGATGCCCGTCAGCGGCAGGACCGCGTTGTCCATAAGAACGTCGCGCAGGCGGGCGTACTCGTTCCCGAAGCCCTCGGTCGCGCCATCATCAGGCCATGGAACGCCGGTCGACGCACCGGAATAAACGCCGCGGTTCATGCAAAACTCCCCATATTCAAGATCAGGCCGCCCAAAGCTCCGGCGCCTCGTCGACCAGCGTGAGGCTCGCCTCGAAGTTGGGGCGGGCCTGCACGTCGAAAACAATCAGGCGCAAGTACTCGCGCCCAGACCGTCCGACGGCGACGAGCACACCCTCGATCATCCCTGCGGCCGCGACCGGGGCGGCGAAGACGAGGACGGAATGCTCGCCCGTCGCGTTGCTCAGGGCGTGCACCGTGACTCCGCCGACCGTTCGCCGTACGGCGGCCGAGCTGCTGACGCCGAGAAGTGAAAGATCCGGCACCACCGACAGGTCGGCCACTTCGTCCATGTAGGGCTCGTTCGTGATCGGCACCGGGCCGTCCAGCGTGACCGAAACCACATCGCCGGAACCGTCGCGATCGAGGTCGATGATCCGGCCATATCCGGCGTGCTGCGTCAGCATGTCGTGCTGCACGCCGACGAGGTCGCCCTTTCGGCAGACCAGCGCTTCGGCCGGCGCATCGAGGCTGTAGAACGTGCCGCGATAGACGGGTTGAAGCTGGTCATAGACGGCCTTGGCGCGCACCTCCGCCTCGGTGACAAGCCCCTCGTAGGTGACTTGCTCGGTATCCTCGCTCAGCGCGTCCGATCCGGTCCTAGCGACGGTGATCTGGCGCGCCTCATAGTCGCGGGATGCGTCGCGAAAGGTCACGCGGAATGCGTCCGGCACGATCGGGAAGGCGCGTTTCCAGCCGAAGTTTGCCGAGTTCCTCGGCGTGAATATCTGCACCGGCGCCTCTGCGCTGCGATCATAGTCGCGTGCCACGCCCCAGACCTCCGACATCATGGGCCTGGCGTATCCGCATGAGGCTGCGATCTGCGCGGCGTCCGCGACGGTCTGGCCCTCGAACAGCGCGTTGACCTCATAGCCCGCCGTCGCGCAGGCCGTGCGCCAGGCCACCAGGCCGTCGTCATCGATCAGGCTGACCGGGATCGGCCGCAGGTTCTGCGCGCCGGTCCAGATGTCGCGCAGGTGCGGCGCCGGGTTCGACGTCACCGCCCAGTCCGCCCAGGCCGCGCCGTCCCAGTCGCGGACATAGCCGCCAACAACCGCGCTCACACGGTCAAGCGCGCGATTCCGGGCCCGGACGGCGATCAGCGCCAGATCCCGCGACGGAGCCGGATGCCGGTTCCAAACGCTGACCGACCGCAGAAGGTAAAGCGTATCCGCGATGCCGTCCTTTGTGATCGGAATGCGCTGCGGCGTACCCTGATAGAAGAACAGGTCCCAGACCGTTCCGGAGATCGTGTAGGCGGACGCCGACCAGGCGGACGCCAGGAACGGCGCCCCCCGACGGATCTCGATCTCGTACCGGCCACGCGGGAAGGTTGCCGTGTCCAGGTAGATCGCCGCCGTGAAGCGATCAAGGATGACATGATCGACGCCGGTCGTGCCCAGGTTGCTTGCGGTCAGGAAAACGTCGCCCGAGCCTGTCGAGAAGTAAGCGTCCGCCTCCCAATCCGCCTGCGCAGGCGCATTCGTCTGTCCGGGCGCAAAGCGCCGCGCCTCGACCCAGCCTTCCGTCGTCGCGGCGCCGGGTGTCGTCGATGCATCGTCCGCCCATATCAGGCGAATGGTGGCGCGCAGCTGGCGCAGGTTGGCAGCCTGAAAGTGCAGCTCGGGAAGCTCCGTCCATGTCGACGATCCGACCGGGCGAAGCCGCAGCCGGATCGGCACGCGCACACGGTCTGTCTCGCTGGCATTCTTGTGCAGCCCCTGCGGGAAAGTCAGGTGCAGAAGCTGTTCATCCGGGCCCTCGCGGGTCGCGAGGATCTGCGCCTGCGGCAGCGCGCTTGTGATGTCTCCGGTGGTCGAGTCCAGCGTCCGGCCGTCGCTGTCGCTGACCGTGTGGCCGCGAAGCTCGCTCTGCAGCGGCTCCGTCCGCCCGAACCGGCTGACGATCGTCAGCAAGTCGCTACCCGGCCACCCCTCGCGCGTCTCGACCTCCACGTCGGTCATGTCGTCGGCCTTCGCCGCCCCGATCCGGACGTCGCTGATCATGTGCGGCCCGCTCAGGGCGTAGACCGCCTCGACAACCTCGTCCGGGCCATCGAAGTACGTCAGAGGCTCGGCCAGCAGCGGCGGGAACACCTTTCGCACTCCGGCCACGCGCGGAATCGCCGCGTTCGGCTCAAGAAGGTTACCCTCGGCGCTCGCCGCACCTAGGTTCGTGATCCGCTTCGCGTCCGCGCCTCGTTGAAGCGCCGGCGGCGGGATCAGCGCCGAAACCAGCAAAGACCCGGCCAGGCCGACGCCAGCGGCAAGGACGGTCGCCCCAAGCGTACCGGCAGCGAACTTCGGGCCCAGCAGACCGGCAAGGCCACCGCCCGCCACGAAGCCTGAGGCCACGGTCAGCGCGATCGAGGCCACCAGCGCAAGGACCGACTTGCCGCCGTCCTCGCCGCCGCCCCTTGGCGCGCAGTGAAAGGTCACCTCCACCGGAATGCCGTTTGCCTGCGGCTTCGGCTTGATCAGGGACCAGGCTCGCCTTTCGACCTGCCTGCCGTTGATGCAGATCACGCCGCGCGCCGCGAAGTCAGGTGGCAAGGCCCTGACACGGGCAGCCATCTGCGCCAGCGTTTCACCCTCAGGCAGTCGGAACACCCGCGGGGCGAACCCGAACGGCTCCCGGTAGACCGCAAGGACGCTCATGCGACATACCTCCGGAAGCCTGCGACGCGCCCCCTGACGTAGGTGTGCGCCACAGGAACGATCAGCGCGTCCGTCTTGGGCTCGACGTGCAGAAGCCGGCGCGGATCGATCATGACGCCGACATGAACCACAGATCGCCCGCCACGGCCGTCGCGCATCAGCACGACATCGAACGTCGCCGGAACCGTGACGGCCCGCCAGCAATCTTCGGCACTTCCATCGCGCATGGTCCGCGCGATGCGAAGCAGATCCGAAGCGCCGATCTCGCCATAGGACGGCAGCGCTATGCCGATTTCCTGGGCGTAGACAAGCCGGACAAGACCCCAGCAGTCGGCACCAAGACGGTCACGACCGCCGTCCAGGAACGGGATGCCGACATAGGGCGCCCACCAAGCCGTTGTCACGCGAACAGCCCCGGCGCTCGCGCCTCAGTGGCGGCAAAGCCGTAGATCTCTTGCGCGAGATCCCGCAGGAAGATGCGGCCGACAAGCTGCGTTGCGTCAGCATCGACGTCCACAAGCTCGAAATGCGCATAGCCATAGATGACCGCAGCCGTCCCGACCTCGACTCGCGGATTGACCGACAGGTCGAAATCGGCACTGGACAGAAGGCTCAGCGCCAGCTGGGCGCGATCCGGCATCGTGCGCAACGCCTCGCCGATGCGGCGGTCCGTGTTCTGCACCCTGACCCGGGCCTCAGGCGGCGCGTCGCCGTCTGTCAGCAGGTCGATCTCGAACGGAAGGCCCAGCCACGTATGACCGCGCCACACGTAGTCGAAGACATCGCTCACCACGCGGATCGGGCGGGTCAGCCCCGAATGCGTGATTTCGAGAAACGGCAACTGCGCGTGCGGGTTGGCCTCGGCCTCAAGCTCCGCGCGGCGGGCGACGGCACCGGCGCGACTCATTCCGGCACGAACCCGACAATCTTGGTGACCGTTCCTGGCGCAGTCGCCGGAATGTCGCCTGCCGCGACGACATGGGCGAGCTCTGCAGTGGTCGCGCCATCGGTGGTGAACAGGTCGAACGTGCCTGCGACCAGCGCAACAGCCGCAGCGGCGGTACGCTGTCCGGCCACCCCGTAGACCCCGCCCTGGTAGTCGGCAACGACATAGGGCGCCCGGTTGTCCCCGGCGAGGCCATAGGGCGCCCACCATGGCACGCCGGGAAGCCGCAGAAGTGTCAGCGAAAGATCGTGCAGGGCCGCACCCTTGGACGTCATGCTATAGGGCGTGTCGCCATCCCCACGAATGCGCCAGAGGGCCAGATCGCCATCGATGGGATCCCGCCACGCGAAGGCCAGCGTGCCGCCCGCCAGATCCTCATCGAAGAATCCGTCGAAGAGGGTACGCTGGACATTCGACAGGTTCTGAAAGACCGCCTGGTAAATTCTTGGCGTCCCGGTGATCCGGCGCCGCGTCATGTCTGGGCCGACTTCCGGCCGGAACGTCGCGCGCACTTCTTGCGGGCCGCCAGTCCACGACTGGCGGCGGGGCGCCTGCCTCATCGCGGTCGGCCAGTGCGGAATCATCGCGCCACCGCCTGCGGCCTCAGGCCGTACCGGCTCCGCTGCGCCCGATCGAATTGGCCACGCGCCATCTGTTCACCAACGATCACCTGCACCAGATCCTCGCCATTCGGACCCCGCTGGCGCTCCTCGCGCACAGGGGCCCCGGTGTAGTTGTTGATCTGCACCACGGTGCCGCCAGACCCCTGCGAGGCCACGCCAAGGCGCCCGCCGATGCGCGTCAGAGGAAGGATCGCCTCCGGGCCGGCCTCACCCATGAGGCCGGTGCCCCCCCGCATCGGGAACAGGGTGGGGCCGGTCACGACGCCGCCCATGGCGAAGGGAACGATCCGGCCGCCATCGAAGGCATTCCCCATCGCGCTACCGATCAGCGGAATCGATCCGCCGGCGCCGAAGACCCGCGGGAACAGCCCGGCAAGGGCCTGAAACGCGTAGCTCTGCAGCGCCATGGTGGCCAGTTCCTGGGCAAGGTTCTTGACCACGTCGATCGCCTTGCCGCCGCCATCGAAGATTGCCCCGAAGACGTCACCCAATGCGCCCTTGACCGTGCTTCCGACATCGCGCAGCAGGCTGCCTTGATCGGCGTACTCGTCGCCAAGCTTGGCCAGCGCGCGGTTGTAGGTGTCCGCATCCAGCGCGCCCGCGCGACGCAGCTCGCCAAGCCGCTCCTCCTCGATCGCCAGCTTCTCGGCCTCGGTCCGCGTATCGCGGTAGATGCGCTCGGCCTCCCGCATCATCTCGGCCATCGGGTCGCGGCCTCCGCCGGCGCCCCCGCCGCCCCCGCCGCCGCGGCGGCCGGTCCGGATGGGCGGTGCGGCCAGCAGCGACCCGAAGACGCGCGGCGCGAACACGCCCCCACCGAACTGCTGGCTGCGCACCGAATCCGGACCCGAGCTTTGCCCGGTACGGGCGAGCTCGGCGTTGTAAGCCCCGCCCGCGGCCGCCAGGTTCGACGCCAACCGCGCGGCCTCGTTTGCCGCCGTGCCGATCGGCGACGCGATGTCGGTCGCTGCGATGTTCGCCGCTTCAATCACCGCCTTGTTGAGGTTCGAGGCAAGGCCGTCCGTCGCCGCGTCGGCTTCTTCGATCGACCCGTAGGCTTCCAGAAGAAGGTCCCTGAGTTCGGTCGCCGCCGCGACCTGTTCGGCGGCCGTTCCGCTCGTCGCCTCTCGCACCCCCGCAATCGCGACGGCCAGAGCCTGCGACTGCTCTGCAGTGACGCCGTATTCCAACGAAACGTTTTGCAGGCCTTCCCGAATGTCCACGAGCGTTCGCAGTTGCGCGCGCAGCTGGCGTTCCTCATTGGCGAGCGCAATCTGCCTTTCTCGATCCCCTTGTGCCGAAGCGGCCGCATACTCAGCTTCGGCCTCTCGCAGTCGCTGCAGGATCCGCTCGCGCTCCGCCAGCTGTGACGACAGCTGTGCCGAAGAAAACTCGTCCGTCGCAAAGCCGGTGGAGAGATTGTCGAGCGTATCCGTCACCGCGCGGAGTGCACGCGCCCGGGCGAGCTCTGCCTCGGCAACCTGCGCTGCGCGGACCTCGTCGGCCAGATCGCCGTATTTCTTGATCAGCTCGTCGATCGGCGACACGGCAAGCGCGGCCGCGCGGGAATAGGCCTCCGTCGCCTCTCCCAAACTGTCGATCTGTTCCTTGGCACGTTCCGCCGCATCCTCGGTCTCGAAGAGACGGCCGGCCAGCGGTACCAGGACTGCGACGGCGGCGCCCACCACCGCGCCAAGCACGCCGAAGCCGCCCAGAAGCTGCGGCAGCTGCTGCGCAAGGGCTCGGGTGGCCGACGTGCCGCCGGCGACCTGCACCGCGAAGTCGCCGACCTGAAACGCAGCGTTCTGGATCTGCGGCGCCATGTTCCGCGCCGCCGTGCCGACCTGATTGAAGGCAGCAGGGCCCTGCCGGCCAAGGTCGGCGAACATCGCCTTGACCTGCCGGTCGCCCTCGGCCACCAGGCGGACGGAAACGCGCTTTTCAGTCATGCCGATCCGCCTCCTGTTGCTCGCGCAACTTGCTCACCATTGCCGCCTCGGCCGGCGGCAGGAACTCCGCCAGAACCCGCCCGTCGATCCCCATTGCCCGGCCCAAGGCCAGCGCGGCGGTCATGTCCCAGCCGATGACGTTGCCCATCGGACCCACACGCACCTGACCGTTTAGACTTTCGATCAGCGCCCAGACAGCCGCGCCTTCGCGGCTTTGCGGGGCATTTTCGACGTAGGGGCACGCCGCACAGGCTCCTTCGCAGCCCGCGCAGTAGCTCCGCCCGCCCCCGCCGAAGTGCCACTCGGCAAGGGCGACGATCCGTTTTTTTCCTGCACCACCTGCTGCCAGGCGAAGAGAACTTTCTCGTTAAAGGCCTCGAAGAAGCTCCGATGCAGGTCGAACAGCGCTGCGACCGCCTCTGGCGTCGGTGTCACGGCTGCCCCGTCCTCGCCCTCAACACCGCGCCAGTCGACGATCAGGCGCGAGGCAATGGCCCGGTTGAGTTCGAACAAGACCAGCATGGCGTCCGGCGGCTCTGCGCGGCCGCCGTCCGCAGCCAGCGCCGCAAAGCGCGCGTCCGACCGCGCCGACAGCAGTACGGCCGTCGTCATCGGCTCGCACAGCACCTCGACGCCATGGCCAAGGTCGTGCCACTCGGCCTCGCGGCCGATCTTCAGGCGGATCATGCGTAGCTCGCGACGTCGTTGGTCAGGACGGCCGTGCACATGCGCGCCGGGCTCGTGTGCTTTGCCGCCTGCCAGGCGAACGTCGCGCGGATGCCGCCTGGCCCCTCGATCGGAATACGCGGCGTTGGAAGATAGACCGCATGGGCGGTGAAGACGAACTCCTCCCCGCCGGCAAGCGCATGGGTGAACACCAGTTCGCAAGGCTCGCCGTCGATGGCCTGATCGAGAAGCGTGGTGTTGGCGAACCGGACGGTGATTTCTCCGCTCAGCGCCGCCACGGTGGGATCCGCGCCGTCGATCCGGCCGTCCGACCGGATCGTCTCGATCCGGTCGAGGTTGTTGGAATAGGTGATGCTGGCCGACTCGACATTGCCAAGCGCCGACCCGTCGCGCGCGATCGACCCGTTGAAATGGCCGAAGCGAACCAGGTTGTAGGCGGAGGCAAGCGTCCCGCTCTGGGCGCTCGCGGATTTGGTTCTGCCTTGGGCCACCAGTCCGACCGTCATGGTCAGCAGGCCCGCCCGCTGCATCGTCCAGCTCAGCGTGTCGACGACACAGCCCGTGAACATCTCCGACATGGGAACGCCGGGCAGCCATTTCTCGATCGACAGGCTGGGCAGCGTTGCCGCGCCAGACCGGAACTCGTGGTCATAGGGGCCGGCGCCGGTCGTGACGGGCGCACCGAACGCGCCCCGCAGCCAGACGCCAAGGTTCTCGGCATCGACCGGCACGATCACGTTGCCGTCGGCGGTGATGGCATCGCGCGTCGGCGCGACCGGGTCGCGGCCGTTGCCAAGAAGATCGTTCGCCAGAAGCGGTTGCTCCTGCCCGAGCGTCGTCGACGCAAAGGGCATGGACCGGAACCCGCTGGCGGGCGCAGTTCCGTAGGTGGACTCGAACGCCACGGCCAGCCGGGCGTTGGCGCCTTGTTCGCGGGCCATCGCAAGATCCTTTCGTCAGGTAAGCGGGTTTGAAGTCTCGTAGGTCAGAAGGACGCCGATGGTGGCGGCCTTGATCTCTTCGCCACCATCGACCGGCAGCTCGACGGGCGCTGGCGCCTCGGGCTCGACCCAGTCGCACAGGCCACCAAGCGTGCGGTCCGCCGCCAGCGCCGTCCCGATCGCCACTTTCAGGGCGTCGAACAGCTCGTCACGGCAAGAACCCTCGACGACAATGTCGACCTCGGCGCGATGCTCGTAGATGTAGGTCAGCGGCGACAGCAGAAACTCCGGCTCTCCGGGGTCACCATCGCGCAGGATCACCAGGCCGCCGCGTGGCAGCACGGCCGGAAGCACTCCGTTTCGCTCGTAGTCAGCGCCGGCGGGAAGCCCGGCCGCAATCGCCGCCCCAAGCGCGGCCAGGACGGATTCCGATTTGCTTGGCATTGCTATCCCTCGTCGCGCCAGCCGGCCACGATCAGGCCGGAAATTCCTGCCGCGCCGCGCGCGGTTGCAGCGTCCAGCGAAAGCTTCTTGGGTAAGCGCACCTGCCGCACCAGCACGAAGATCGGCACGGTTCGGTTGCGGAACGCGCGCGGCGCGCGGGGCCCGAACTGTCCGCGGCGCAGGCTGCCACCCTCGATCCGCCGGTTGCCATCGTCCACAAGCAGCGCGCTGCGCCCCTTGCGATAGACGAAGCGCAGGCGGCGGCCCGTCCTATTCTCCCATTGGCCAGGCGTGATCCGCCCGCGCCCTCCCCGGCCGGCCGCAGCGGTCGGTATGGCAAGCCAGAACCCGTTGCTGGACCGGATCAGCGCTCCCCTGTCGAATGCGCCGATGATCTTCGGCGCCTTGGTCCAGATCAGGGCGGCGGCTTTCATCGATGGCTCGCCGGCGGGATAGACACGCTGCCGCACGCTATTGGCAAGCCGCGCGCCAAGTCCAGCGCCACGGACCTGATCCCTCCAGGCCCGTTGCACAGCCCGGCCAGCGGAAGTCATGGCTCGGGTGACCGCGATCTCGCCGCGCAGCGTCTCCGCGGCCATGTCTGCCTTCAGGTTCTCCCGCACCTCAAGTCGAAACATCAGGCCCGCCGCGCCTCTGCCGCCCAGACCAGCCTTTCCCGATCTCGAACGGGCGCACCGGCGACGCGAAAGACCTCGGCGTCGATGACGAACTGATCGCCCTCGGCGAGAATCGGCACATCGGAAACCCGGACGTCGATCAGAAGCGTCTCCGACCGGAAGCGTCCGGCATTGAACTCGCTCACGACATCGGGCCTTCGGAGGATGATCGACACCTCCGCAGAAGAACCGTCGCCGCGATGCAGGGTCGCGGCGACGGCCAGATTCGGGTCTGCGAACAGCGCATTGATCGCCGCCGCAAATGCGGTCATCAGTTGACCCCGGCACCGTTGAGACGCACCCGGCCGATCGTGTCGCCAGCACCGCCAGCGACGGCAGCGACCGCCAGGCCGATCAGCTTGTTGGTCGACGCCACGTTGGTCGCGCGGTTGTTGGCCGCGTCCCAGTAGATCAGGGCGCCGACAGTCCACGCCTGCGACGGCGCCTTGGTGATGTCGACCACGCCGGTAGTCTGGATCTCGACGCTGGCGCCGGAAAGCGCCGTGGTCAGCGCGACGCCGAACAGACTGCCGATCAGGACGCCGGCACCGGCATTCACGTTCGCGGGGGCAGCGACGGTGATCGCATCCCCGGGTTGTACGAAGTTCTTCATCGGTATCCCTCCTTCGGGAATCTGGGGGTTGGCTCCGGCGATCGCGCCGCCGGAGCGTTAGCCTTGCGGGCCCGGGTCAGGCGCCGGCGTTCTTGTAGCCGCCGCGGTAGTCGACCGCAGCGACGCCAAAGTCGCGCTCGATGCTGTAGCGGATGCCCTGCGTCCCGAAGGGCTCTTCCATGCGCACACGCGGACCCTGATCACCCTGAAGGAAGCCGTGCACGAACAGCGACTGCACGTCCGGCGAAGGCAGAAGGTACCAGGCGTTGCCGGTGATCTTCGGCGTCGAGATCGGCGTCAGGCGGCCCGAGAACGGGTTGACCTTCACCGTCTCGTTCGCGGTGATCGCGACGGTCAGCTGATCCGCTTCGAGCTCCTTGTCCGGGCCGGTAAGCAGGATCGCCGGCGCAAGGCCGAGGTCAGAGTTGTCGACGCTCTTGTGCTTGCGGATGGCGGCGCGCCCCAGACCCACCGCGGCGGTCGTGATCGCCGCGGCCGTGCCCGCCTTCGACCCGTCGGTGATGTTGAACACCTGACGCGTGGTCGAAGCCAGCGTGGGCCCGTCGGCGTTGGCGCCGGAAAGCATCATCGCGAAGAAGACCGCCTCCTCCGTCCGCGCGACGGCCATTCCGGCGTCGCGGATGACGTCCTCGATCGCGCCCAGGTCGTCGTTGATCATCATCTGGCGGGTGACCGCCAGCGCGATCGCGTAGGCCTTGAGGACGGCCGTCTCCTTCGACTCTCCGAACGTGCCGAACTGGATTTCCCCGGCCTCGTTGACCTCGCGCAGCAGCGGGAAGTCGCCGGCCCGGGTCATCGGGTGCGGGCGGAAGTCGGTGAAGTCGCGGCGGCGCGAGATCTGCGGATAGACCACGGGGGCGTCCGCATAGCGGTCCAGAAGGCGCTTGTTGAGCGCGCTCTCGAAGATGGCCGGGAAGTCCGACGTCGTATGGAACGCCATCGTGATGGCGTCAAGACGGTCAGCCGCCGTCCGAGTCGGGCCGCGGTAACCCGTGCAGGCAACCGCCATGTCGAGGATTGACGACTGCATGTATTGCCGCCCGGCCTCGTGGTCCGGATCCTTCCGCCCGAGCTGCGCGACCAGCGCGGACGTCATCCCGGCGCGCAGCGTCTCGCGCTCGTCGCGGGTGATCTTGGCGGTCTCGCGACCCGCCCGGGGCAGATCGTCCCCGGCAGCCGGCGACGCCTGCCACTTCGCCGTGATCTGATCCAGAACGGCGTCGAACGAAGACCCTCCGTCGATCAGCTTCGTCACCTCGGCGGACGGAATACCCGCCCTGTCCGCGATCGTGTGAAGGCGCGAAGCTTGCGCCGCGGTCATCAGGACGTCGCTGGAGGCAGCAGCCGCAGCGACTGCCGCGGGCTGTTCGGCGACAGGGGTTGCTGCGGGTTTCGCCTCCGCAGCCGGCGTGGACTTCTCAGCCATCGAAGGCTCCTTCCTCTGCTTGCCGGGCACTCCGGCGACCATGGCCAGAACGGCCTCCCTCCCCGGCACCCCGCCGGGACGATTCGATGCCGCGCGAAGGTTGCTCGGCGCGTTGGAATAGATGCGGTAGTCGAAGGATGCGGCGGCCTGCGACTCGGCTTCTTCGCGCTCATCCGCGAAGCCGAGTTCGATTGCCTTTTCCCCATCCATGACGGTTTCCGCGCGCATGATCTCGCGGGCAAGCGCCCGGGTCATGCCGCTGCGGTCCGCGTAGATCTCGGCGTAGGCGTCGCCGACCACCGACAGGATTTCCGCGACCTTGAGGTGGTCGGCTTCCGTGCCGCGGCCGTCGATCAGCCATTGCGCGGGATCGTGAACCAGCATCCAGGCGCCAAGCCGCATCCGAATGGTGTCGCCCGCCATCGCGATCAGGCTCGCCGCGCTGGCCGCGACGCCATCCACCACGACCGTCACGCGCCCGGGATAGTCCTTCAGCATGGTGTAGATGGCCTGGCCCTCGGTCGCGATGCCGCCGCCGGAATTGATGCGGACCGTCAGGTCGCCGGTCATCGCCGCAAGCTGATCGCGGACTTGCTTGGCCGTGAAATAGTCCTCGTCCCAGAACGAGGCACCAACCGTGCCGTAGAGGTGGATCTCGTTATCGGCCATCGTTCGGCCCTCCGCTCTGATCGTTTTCGTCGTTCTCGTCGACATCCGGCACCCGCCCTGGAACGCCGCCCGATTTGGGGACCACCGCGTCCGTGTCGAAGACAAGCCCTGCCTCCAAGGCCGCCGCGCGCTCCTCGGCAATCTCTGCCTCGATCTCTTCCGGATCGTAGCCAAGCGCGCGCACCTGCATTCGCCGGCTGGCAAAGCCAGCGCGCACGGCGTCCCGCATTGCGGCGACCTCTCTCGTCGGATCGACCATGATCACAGCCGGCGGCGTCCAGTCGATCGACGTCCCGGCGGGCAAGAGCCGTCCCATCTGCAGCTCGGCCGCTTCCAGGAACCACTCCGCCAATGGCTGCAGCAGCTGCGGCACCACCATCAGCCATTGCCAGCTTGAGACATTGCGGTTCATTTCCATCCGGCCCATCCGGGCGGACGAGAAATTGACCTGGCTCAGGTCCCCGACCAGGGCCTCGTAGGTGATTCCAAGGCCCGCGGCCACGCTGCGCAAGATGACGGCCGTGAACTGATCGAATCCATCGACACCGGGCGGCGTAGGAAACTCGATGCTTTCACCAGGGCTCAGCCGCTGCAGCCGGCCCGGAACGATGGAACCCAGGGGATCCCTCTTCTCCGCATCGGCCGCCGTCTGCGGCATCCCGACCGAGTCGGTGTCCGTCACGAACCCCGCAAAGCACGCGGCGATCTTCTGGCGCATCAGATGGGCGTCTTGACCATCTGCCAGGTCCTGCAGGTTCATGGCCACAGGCGCGAACCAGGTGACGCCCCGCATCTGGCCCGGGCGATCCTGCCGATAGACGTGCAGCACTTCGGAAGCCGGAACCCGGCGCGACATCAATCCCCGAAGCGGCCGGAAGGTCGAACCGGGATGCTCGTCGAACAGCCAGTACGCGGCGCGCCGACCGATCGCGTCGAATTCGATTCCCTCGCGAATGTAGCCTCCGTTCGCCAGCGTTCCCTCGCGGCTGGTGTCGATGAAGTCGGCCTCGATCACCTGCACCTGAAACGGCAGCGGCAGCCCGTCGGTGCGGCGCCGCCGGCGGCGGCGCACCAGCACCTCGCCTGCGTCAACCACCGCATTCACGACAAGGCGCTGCAGCCCGTAGAGATTGGAACGCCCATCCGCATCGATTGCGGTGGTGTCCAGATGCGCCAGGGCCAGCGCGCGCAGCTGCCTTTCGATCGTGACCTGCGGCGCCTTGACCTTCGGAATGATCCCGTCGCCGATCACGTTGTTGGCGATGACCATCTGCCCGCGCAGGGCAAGCGGCGTGTTTCGCACCATGTCGCGCGCAATGAAGCGCAGGCGGTCGCGCCTCTGGCTGGCGCCATCGGCATCGGCGCCAGAAGCGCGCCAGGAAGAGGCCCGCTGCGTTTTTGTGCCGGCCGCGTAGTGAGCCTCGACCACGCGAAGCGCCGCGCGGGCGCGGGCCCGCCGCAGTGCGGCCTCTGGCGCGGCGATCCCGATAAGGCGGTCCAGCACGTTCATGTGATCAGACCCCGCGATCGAAGACCGGGTTGACGTGCCGCGTCACGAGGCTACCAGCCTGGGCGGCAAGCCCCTTGGCCACCGTGTTCCGGGCCGAGATCAGCTCGGCCATGGAGCGATAGGTCAGGCGCTTGCCATCGTACTCGGCGGACAGGACGCCCGAGGCGATCGCGGCGTCGAGCGCATCGAGTTGCGCCTGCGTGTAGCTCATACCCAATCCTCGCGATCTGGCACCCAACCGGCTGACCCGGGCGTTGCCTTCTTTGGTGCAGGCGCCTGACGGCCTGCCTCTGGCGGCCTAGTCGGCGCCACAGGCGCGACCGGAACAGCGAAAAGATCACCTTGCCGGCTGTTGTCGATGGCCGGGCACCGCTCGGCGCGCAGTGCGGCCCATTGGTCTGGCGTCAGCCGGTCGAGCCGCAGGTGATAGGCCATCGCGCGCGCGTAGCAGGCGATGTCGAGCGCTTCGTTCGGGCGACCGGCCAGCTTCTCCCAGCGACGGGTAAGCACACCGGACCTCGTCTCGGCCTCGACCAGATGCTCGGCGGTCAGCTGTTCGGTATAGGCAAGACTCACGTCACCCGGCAGGATCATCGCGCCGGACTCCCATTCGCCTTGCTCGTTTCTCCCGCGGATGGTTCTCCGGATCGCCGAATAGAGGTCCGACTTAAGCGCGAAGGTGCCTACTGGCCAGATCACTGCGCCACGCGGCACCCGCTTGCCGTTCCACTTGACGTCGACCTTCTTGGCCGCGCCGATGAACGGGTCGGTGCGGCGCGTGTCGCGGCCGTCTACCGCGAACACCCGCGGGTTGCGACGGGCATAGTCATAGACCGCCTGACTGACGTATCCGGAATCGACAGCCCAGGCCTCGACCTCGACGGTTCCGCTTCCTCCCGGTGCATACTTGGCAGCCTCCATCACGCGGTCGTGCGCAGCCCAGGTCGCCCGATCGTTCGGGTCGCCCTCGATCACACCCCAGTCGACGAGCCAGCGTGTCATCCCCTCCGACCAACCCCAGACCGCCCACTCAAGCCTGTTACCCTGTACGTCCGTCGCGCCGGTGAACACCACGGGACCGACCGGAGGTTCGCCCCGGCGGTACTCGATGACCCGGCGCGCCAGCAGCTGTTCCGCGTCGGGCGCATCGCCCTTGTCTTCCCATGGCTCTCCCAGAACCTGCTGCGTGAAGACCCGCATCCGTTCGTGTCCGGTGGACGCCTCGATGAATTCCGCCACGATCGAGTCCCATGACGAGAAAAGGCTGTAGGCCTTCCAGATGTGAAAGCCTCGCACCCGCGTCGGAACCTCGCGCGTCCGCCAGCGCTCTATCTCGCAAGGCTCGATCACGGGCGGCGGCCCATCCTCGCCTGCGGTCGGGATCCAGACACCGGCCGCCATCATGTCGGCCTTGGCGTCTGGCAGGATCACGCAACCCGAGGCTTGGCATTCGAACCACGCCCGGTGCGGCCATTCCTCGCTTTCCCACTTCAGCCCGTCGAAGGCGAGGATCTGGTAAGATCCGCAATGCGGGCATGGCACGTACCGCCGGCGCATGTCCGACCGCTCGTAGTCCGCGGTGATCCTGCACATGCCGACAATCGACGGTGTCGAAACCCAGAAGCGCTTCCGGTCCCGCTCGTACGTCTCGGTCCGTTTCTTGAGCTGGGCGACCGGGTCGCCGCGTTCGCCGGCGGTGGCAGGCCATTCGCTGACTTCGTCGGCGATGGTGTAGCGCGCCGACAGCATCTGCAGGCCCTTGGACGACCCGGCAAACGTGACCTGCGCGAAGCCGCCGCGGAAGCGCTTGTAACTCGCGGTACTTCCCCGCTCTGTCCTCGTGGTCAGTTCCAGCACCTGCCGCCGAAGGTTCGGCGTCACGTCGATCGACGGCTGCAGCTTCGTCCTGACGTACTTCGTCGCCTCTTCGTGACTCGGCAGCACAAGGATCATCGGCCCAGGGTCCTGATCGACGACGAACCCGAAGAAGTTGATCCCGACCTCCGACTTCCCGACCTGTGCCGAGGCCACGAAGACCACGTCCTCGCATGGATCGTCTGGCCCCAGCGCATCCATGATCTCGACCAGGTGCGGGGCCCTGACGTTGCGCCATGGGCCTGGATAGCGCGATCCACTCTCGGCTGACAGGACGCGATGACGATCTGCCCACGCTGCAACGGACAGATTCTCGCGCGGGCGCAGCGCATTCGCCAGTGCATCCATGACGACCGGGCCGGCTGGCGCACACCCGGCAAGAGCCTCAAGCTGCACTGCGTTCCTCGACAGATTGCGCTGCGGCGGAAAGTGCTGCGGCGGCCTCCGACATCAGGTCGCGCATCAAATCGTCCAGCGCGCGCTCCATCGCTCTTGGATCGTCGATCCTAGCGAGGCGCTCGGCGCGGTCCCGGACGATCTGCGCGGCCTTCTGACGAATCGTCTCGCCAGCTGATGCGACGGCCCTCTCCACATCATCGCGCCGAACCGTGAGGCCCAAGCGCTCGGCCAGATCGAGTTCCGCCTCGATCGCCTTCGCCGCTTCGGTCCGCGAGCGGTGGTCGTTGATGCTCGGCCTCTTGTCCGCCGTCTCCTGCCGTTGTGGCGCTGCGCCATCCTGCTCTTGCGCGCCAGTCGGGCCACGAGTCTGCAATTTCGGATTGATCATCGCGTCGCGATGCGCGCGAATCTCATCGACCAGCACCAGCCCGCGCTCGTCAGCGAGCGCCGGGTGCTTTGCCACCCAGCGCGTCACCGTCGACTTGTTGATTCCGAGCTGTCGCGCAGCTTCCGCGCGCGTGATCCTGGCCATGTCTCCGCCGTTGCAGGTTGCAGGCCAAAAGGCCGGAAAAGTTGCACGGGTTGCACCCTCGCGAAACCCGGCAACGGAAAAACTTAAGCGCTCCGCCGCACCGTACACCGACCGGCCAGGAAGGACCCGAGCCCCCACCCCGGAACGCCAAGCGCCCGCGCGAGGGTTCCCGGCGGGCGCTATTCTGGATGATGGCTCTCAAGCTACATCCTGTTGACCGTAGTCGTCAACCCCTACCCGCTGTAGCCCTGCATCCGATCGAGTGCCAAGCAAAGAGCCTGGCGCAAGAGCTTGACGTGGTCGGCCTTTGGCCACCCCTTTGGGCCGACCCACTTGTATCGCACGAGCACCTCCTTGATCGTGCGCCCCTCAAGGCAGACGTGGTTGACAAGCGCAAGGTCGCTGATGATCCCGCGTTGCTCTACGCCGCGATCCGAAGGCCGGACGCGCCGCACCGTCATCGCTGCCCGATCTCCGATCCTTGCCCGCATCCTGTTGAGCTCGGCACGATCGGCAGCAATCGCCTCGCTGAATCCGCCGCCGGTTCCGCCCGACCTGCCAGCCTCTAGCGACGCGCACTTGATGCCGCCCGCCTCACACCGCTCGACCAGCGCGAGGTAGCGCCGACCCACCGCCACCTGCCCGGGGGTGAACGGCGGCACAAATGGCGGCCGGAATCTCTCCGGCAGAGACGACCATCGCGCGCGCACCCTTGCCTCCATCCGGTCGAACGCATCGGCCTGCCGCACGGCATCCCGCCCGTCGAACCCGGCATGACGGCTGCGCTCGGCCGAGCCCGGCACCATTTCGCGCGGCGAGAACACGGCGAACGCGCCGCGCGCCGGCGCCGGCACAATGGCCGGGCCGCACCGCGCAGGGATCGCGGCGGCCGCCTTCAACTCGGCTACGGCCGCACGCTCCATGGCGGCCGAAAAGACCGAAGCCGAAGCGGCCGCCCGCTTGCCAGTCGGGTGAAAGACCGCTGCCTCGATCTGCGATTTCCGGCTCATTCCCCAGCCCCCTCATCCTGACGCCGCATCGCCAGCGCGTCCTGAAGATCCCGATGCCAGGCGGCAAGCCATGCGCGGTCGTCACCTGACGCGCTGCCTTCCTCGATCTTCTGGCGCACCCGCGCCCGGCGCCGCGCGCTTTCCTCGGCATCGCGCTGCATCTCGACCCGGCTGTAGCGGTTGGGCGGCGGCCCGAAGCGGCGCGCCGTTCGGTAAAGCTCGACCAGCCACCCTCCATCCTCGGCCTCGGCACCAAGAGCCGACCGGATCAGCGACTGCACATAGGCGTTGTCGCGCGGCGGCGGCGCCTCGATCGACCACGCCCAGCCCAAGACCGACGCAATGGGAGGCCAGTACGGCACCTGGCCGCCCGCGGCGAGCCTGACACAGAACTCGCGCAGCCCGGCCAGACCGCGTTCGGTCATATAGCCAAGCCGGCCCTCGATCTTCGCCATCATCGCATCGTGGTCGGCCACCGTGGACCCCTTGCGCCGCTGGAAGCCCATCTCGGCCATCGGCTCGATCAGGCAGCGCCGCACCCGGGCACGTCCGCTTTCGACCTCGCCCGCCACGGGCGCTTCGGTTTCCGTCTCTGTCGCCGTCATCGCCTCTTGCCCCTCTCTCAGCCCGATGCCCGAGCCGCTGGCGCGCCCATTCGGGAATTTCGGAAGACTTTCTTCTTATTTCTCTGTCTTTTCTTTTAGACGGCACTGATTTCATCGGTGGAAATCGGTGGCAAATCAGTGGACTTTTCGTGAAAATCCGTGATTGCCACTAATTTCGGCCAATGATTGCAACGCCTTACCGCATTACGCCCACATCCTTGGTTGCATCGACTTCCATCGCGCGGCGCACCCACTCGACCGTCCAGTAGCGACCCTCGCAGTGCCGGTCGAGCCATGCCGCCAGCCGCCGCAACAGGTCCTGATCGGAAGCCATGCCCCGGCTGCCGCCGGCCTTGACGACACGATCGGCCAGGTCGGACAGCCGCTTTTCGGCCGCCCTCTCGCCGCGCCGCATCTCGCGCCGAGCGCGCGAATCCATCGCTTCCTCGATCTTGCCCAGCACCTTGGGGTGCATCAGCCGGATCTCGCCATCCGAGGCGCGGCAGCGTTCCCATTTGAACAACGGCCCGAACTCGGCCCCGCGCAACTCGCGCCAGCGCTCGACCGACATGCCGGTCAGCTTGGCCAGCTGTTCGTCATCGTCCGGCAGCGTGCCGATCGGGTCCTGGTTCTGCGCGTGGCACCAGAGGTCCAGCGCCACGGCCCGCGACATCGCATCTGCGCGCAGCCGGAACCTGCTGTTCAGATAGGCGTTGAACTCGAACCCCAGATAGTAGTGCCCGGCCAGCCGCAGCCCCTTCGGCAGCGGATAGTCCGGCAGGTCGTCGGCATCGCCGATCAGCGTGAGGGAAGGCCGGCGGGTCATCAGAGCCCCAGCGCGGCCTTGTACATCTCGACCACCGACTCGAATTCGGCGTGCGCGGCGCGGTCTGCGTCGATCCACTTGACCACGTATTTCAGCGCCTTGGTGTCGTAGCCGCGCGACTTCGCCTCGGCGACCACGACCTTCAGGTCGTCCGCGATCTCGGACTTGCTCTGGTTCAGCCGGCGTATCTTGTCGACGTACTGGCGCAGCTCGACCGCCGCGACGCCATAGGCCTTGTCGGCGGCGCCGTCGAAGTCAGGATCGGCCTTCATCCGCTTGCCAGGCCGGTCACCCTCGACCGCGGCCCGCAGCATCGCGCCATCGACCCTTCCGGCGTCCTTCGGCATCGTCATCCCCTTTCGCAGAACCAGTCCAGGCGCCCGCCCTCACCGAAGCTCGGGAGGTACGCGCGGCGCCGCTTTGCCCAGACCTCTGGCGTAACCGCGACGCCGGCCGCGATCAGGTGGCGCTCGACCTCGATCGCCGAGGCCTGCGCCGTCGGCTGCGCGTCGAATTCCTCGCCCCGCTCGACCAGCGGCGCCCCGGCATCGCGCGGCCCCTGGCGCCCATAGCGGAACGAATAGGTTGCGATGAGGGTCATTGCGGCACCGCCTCGAAAAGGTCGCCCTGCCTCGCGTCGGAACGGTTCATCCATCGGAAATCGGGCGCCGGCAGCAACCCGTCGGTGCCGCGCGGGTCGCGGCGGTCCCAAACGAACCAGGCATTGCGCTGCGGCGGGCTGCCCGCGCCGGTGAAATCCAACTTCCACCGCAGAAGGTAGCACCAGCTGAATGGCTCCGCGTCGAGCATCGCGCCGAGGCCGTTCGCCACCGCCGCAGGCCAGTCCCAAGACAGCAGCAGCGCGCAGTATTCCCACCCCGGCATATTCAGGGTGTGCCGCAACCACCTGCCGCGCCCGTCTCTGGCGTTGATTTCGCAAAACGGCGGGTTCGTGACAATCGCCCGGGCGGGCGCCGCAGCGTACTCGTAGTAGCTCCGGACCTCGACTCCAGGCCAACCCCGATCGACCACGTCCGACCCCACGCATGGCAGCCCCATCGCCACGATCTCGCGGGCCAAGGCTCCGTCCCCAACCGCCGGTTCCCACACCGCGCCGCACTCCGCGATCCGCGCGCCGTCGCGCGCGAACAGAGCGCGGATCGCCTCAGGCTGCGCTGTCGGGTAGAAGTCGAGGGCGCGGCGCGCCGTGTCGCCGTCAGCAGAACGTGGCGCGGCTGCAGGCGGGGCATCGAGACCAGCCAAGCCGACCGGCTGCGCCGGCAGGGCAGGTCCGCTGATCGCACGGAACAGCGGCTTTGCGGACGGCGCGCTCATGCGCGCACCCTCGCCCGGGCGCCCAGCGCTGCCATAAGCGTCTCGCCCTCGCGGCGCAGGAACGCCCGGTCGCGCGGGCCGGCGATCTGCTGCCAGCGGCGCAGGACATGACCTCGCGGGATACCGATCGCCACCGCGGCCTCTGTCACGCTGCCCAGCGACATCCAGGCTTGGAACAGCGCGGCATCCTCAGCCGGCGACCAGTCGCGCCGCGCGGCGCGCCAGAACGTGAACCGCGGCAGCGCGGCCACAAGCGCCAGCGCCGGCGCATCGACGACCGGGTCGAGCCCGGCGGCAATCGCCAGGCGCAGAACCGCGGCGCGCGGCACGCCGCTATTCCGGCAGAATGCCGCCCCGACGGAATTCATGGCGCCGCCTCCGCGTAGAGATACACGGGCTTGTTGCGGCCCAGGGCCGTCTTGACTTCGTGCAGCACGCCCGCACTGTCGGCCCAGCCCGGCAGGTCGGGCACGACGACGGCCTCCGACGCCGCCAGAACCGGCGCACACCAGCGCGTCCAGAACTCCGCGTCCAGCGGGTCCAGAGGCCGGGCGCCGTGGCGCGGGCGGTGCAGCGCAACCATGCCTGCGGCCTGAACGATCGGCGAAATCGCGGTCACGCCCAGCTGGGCCAGGCGCCGCGCCTCCCATGCCGCCTCGAACATAAGCGACAGGTTCAGGTCGGGGTCGTAGGCGCCGGCCACATCGACCACGCGGCGGGTGTAGGGCGTCGCCAGATAGACCTGGCCGCCGACCCGGCGGGCTACGTGCCCGGGGTCCGCGCCCAGGATCAGGTGCGACGGGCGCAGGGCCAGCAGTTTCCCCCAGTCGGAACGGATGCCGCCCATCAGCCCGCCCTCAGCCGATGCCAGCGCTGCTGCACGCGCGGGAACGGCTGGCCCAGCAGTTCGGCCACGCTGCGCAGCCCGGCGTAGCTGCCGGCCGATTTCAGCACCAGCGCGTCGCGCTCGGCCGTCCAGAACGGGTGCGCGGGCCCTGCCTCCGGCGCGGCGGCCTCGCCCTGCGCGGCGCCCGCACCCGGCCGGCCGCGCAGAACGCTGCCCCGCCCGGCCCGGAGCTCCCGAAGGATCGCCTCACGCTGCCGAACCGGAATCCGCTCGATCCTGTTCCTGACCGACTCGTGGTGAACGCCCAATTGGCCCCCGATCGCACGCAGCGACAGGCCGGAATCCAGCAACCGCAGGATCTCGCGATCCGACACGTCGCAGAGCTTGCCCGGGCGCGCCAGCGTGACCTCGTGCCGCCGGACGGCCTGGCTGACCGAGGCGGGCGAGACGCACCGCTCGCGCGCCAGATCGGCCTGCGTCAGCCCCCGCGCCGCGGCGTCCAACAGAACCTCGCGCGTCAGGCCGCCGCGCACCGCCAGGCGCATCTTGACAGAGTTCAGCGTCAGGCCGACGCGCCGGGCAATCTCGGCGTTCGGAACCCCCTCGGCGGCCAGTCGCAGGACCTCGGAGGTCTTCGCGCCGGCCGGCTCGGCGGCGGGGCGGCGCAAGCCCAGTTCGCGCCGCAGTCGCCCCACCGACTGCCGCGCCACGCCCTGATCGGCCGCAATCGCAACGTCGCTGGCACCCGCCTCGAACAACGCGCGCACGCGGTCCACGTCCATCGGGTCACGGCCGCCGCGCCGACGCGCCAGCGTCACGCCAAACCGCACCTCGGCGTCGCGCACCGTCTGCACGTGCACCCCCCAGCCCCGGGCGGCGTCCGACAGGCTGCGTCCGGCCGCGGCGGCCTCGCGCAGCATCGCGCCGGTGACCCTCAGGTTGCGGGCCGCGCTGATGCCCGTCTCTGCGTCAAAGCTCATGCCATGACCCCACGAAAACCCCGCCCGGGCGCCATGCGCGACCCGGGCGGGCAGTCCAACAGGGAGGATGTGCCGGGCATCCCGTGCGGGCGCGGCCCGGCGTCGCGCTGCCAGACCGGCCGGGAGGAGGTGGCCGATCCCCGCAGGGCATTCCGAAAGCCGCCCGTCCGCGCCACAGGCAGCGGACGGGCGAAGGTGCGGCGGCGCAGGACAGGACGCGCCGCCGAGGCAGAACCGATACCCTGCGGGGCGGCCCCCGCTCTCGCCCGGGCAGGGCGCAGGTTCCGGGCCTTTCGGGCGTTCCCATGGCAAGCGCCACCGGCGGCTCCCGACGTCAGGCCCGGCTTGGTTGCGGACAGGTCCTGCGCCCCGCCCGAGGTATAGCCGCCGGTCAACTCGTTGCGGCGGGCGGCGCGCTGCGCGCTGCCGCCCGCCGGGTGGCGCCGCCTGACCGCGCCACCGACCCGCAGCAGGCTCCGGCCCGATGCTGCGGGTATGGAATTCCCGAATTGAAACGATCCGCCGCCCAGCGCACCTTTGTCGCCAGGCAAGCCACATTCGCAGCGGTCCACCGGCAGAAGACCGGGGCAGCGAGGGACAAGCGATGCGCCACAACCGATCACGCTGCGTCACCCTCGGCGGGCACCACGGTTTCATCCCCGACCAACGCCGGATCCGAGGGCGCAGGCGAAACGAATGCGAACAGTTCCCGCGGGCAACTCGCGCCCTTTGCAGCGCAAAGATCGGCAATCACAGCGTACCACTTCGCCGGAAAGCGACCCGCGACTGCGGCATTGGAGATCGCTGTCTTGCGCACACCGAGAGCTGCGGCCATCTCGCCGCGACCCAGGAGGTCGCAGATGCCCGACGCGGTTACTAGGGTTTCCGTGCTCATAGACGGAAGTCATAGTCCACGATTTGTGGACTTGCAAGGTCCATGTGATAGGCAACCACGAAAAATGGACCTGCGCTATAACGCGGGCATGGACATCGACGCTCGCCACCACCTGGCTAGAACCGGCGATATCAGCCTCAAGGCTTGCGCGATCCGCCTTAGCGCTGCGCGCATCGTGGCGGGGGCGTCGCAGAAGGACATAGCGGCGGCCGTCGGCATCAGGAAGACCGCATACTCCAACATGGAGGTCGGACGGTCTTTCCCGTCACGCGACGTGATGCGCTGGTTCTACAGGCTGCATCGGATTGACTTCAACTTCCTCATTCACGGGGACTTCGCGCAACTCCCTGGCGACGTTCAAGAGCGGCTTTTCTCTGCGCTCGCAGCCGCAAGCAGTGAATGGGATCGAAGACAAGGTTAAGGTCAACGCCAGCGCGACGCAAAAGTCGCGCGATCTGAAACATGAGGCGACGCATCCGTGACTCCCGTTACGACTCCCCATCCAGCACCACAAGAATAAGGAGAAGTCGATGTGTGACAACAACCTTGTGGTATCCCGCGAAGACCGAAGGCGGCTTCGACGCCGGCGCATCGCGGCGACAGTTTTCACTTTGACTTGCATAGCGTCCTGCGACTCGTTCGAGACCGAGCCCAGTCAGACTGTCCGACTCGACGGCTACCTTGTGTCAGTCGAGAAGGTTGCAGGGAGGAACTCCTACTTCGCCCGCCACCTCTCAGGCCAAGGCGTTGGGTCCACGGATGCGGCGGCGAGCGCCCGTCACATTCGCGCGATCGAACAGGTTGCGGGTTGCCCCGCAGATCCTCTATCGATCAGTCACAATCCCTACGGCTACAGCACGGCCGCCGTGAACTGCCCGGCCTGACCGCCGACATACCTGCCTTTTGACGCGGACCGCCATTGTGGCGGTCCATTTTTTTTGGACCACACCGCTTGACAGTCCACTTTTTGTGGACTATTGGTGCTTCATCGACGCAACCCCGATGGATGACGCCAATGCCTCTTTCCCTCTACCATCGCACCCTGATCCGCATCTTCGGCCTTGATCGCGTCCCGGCGGCGCTGCGCGAGGAACACGAAGCGAACGAGCGGCGGGAACGCTTCGCACAGCGCCTTTCGGCACTTGCCGCGGCACGCCTGTCTCGCGACGCCGAGGAACAGCAGCATCGGGAAACGTTGGCCGGCCTGCGGGCCCAGATTGCCGACGCCCTCGGCGCCGCCCCGGTGATCTCGGGCCTGCGCTGGGTCGAGGATCTGATCGGCCCGCGGATTGCCGAGGAACCCGATGCCGTCCTGGCGTTCTGCGCCAAGCTTGAGCGCGCCGCCATGACCATCAAGGCCGAGCGTGCGGTGCGGGAGGGCCGGCAATGACCCGCCCCGACGATCCGCCGCCCGGCCGCACCTACCACCAGTTCCCGCCGCTGCGCCCGCAGGACGAGATCGACAGGGGCCGGCGGCTCGACTTCCGGCTGCCCTGGCTTCTGACGGTCGGCGCCGGCTTCGCCGTCACGCTCGCCCTCGCCGCGAGCTGCGCACTCCAAGGACCCTTCTGACCACCGGGCGGGGGCGCCCACCACTCAACCCACCAACCAAACCCAAGGAGACTGAGACATGAAGACCCTGACGACTCTTGCCGCCCTGCTGATGGCCACGACCTCAGCGTTCGCCGCGGGCGACGCCACCGAGACGGTCCTGCTGCGCGACTGCCCGCTTACGCAGATCGACGGCAGCAACGCCTTCTTCCGGAGCGATGTGACCCTGCCGCAGTGCCAGTTCCTGAATGCGCACGCTGGCAACGGCCCGCGCCCGGTCGCCGAAGAGCCGGAGGATGAGGATGAGGGCGACGAAGAGGGCGGCGAGGAAGAAGACCACGGCGACGAGCCGCCGCCCTCGTGCAAGACCGCTCGCGGCTGCTGAGCCGCGGGGCAGGCATCGCGAGGCGCAAGGTGGAGGCCCCAAGCTCGCGATGCACTGACGTTCCGGTGCCCGGCCCTGCGCCCTCATTATCGGCGCCGCTATGGGCTGACTGATGGGCGCCGTCCTGCTCGCCGCTCTGATTTTCTGACGATTCACAAAGGAGACTGACACCATGATTGGCAAGAAATGTATCGTTCGCTGCTACGCGAGCGGGGTCCATTACGGGACGGTGACGGCGCACGACGGGCGCCAAGTCACGCTGGCGGACAGCCGTCGCCTGTGGCGCTGGCACACTGGTGGCACGGACAGGGGCGTGAGCCTGAGCGCCGTGGCGCTGACCGGCATCGACGCGAAGCGCAGCGTGATCGAACCCGTCCTCCCTGAGATCGTCCTGCTGGACGCGCTTGAGATCATACCGGCTTCGGCTGCCGCAATTTCCAGCATCGAGGTCGCGTGATGTTCGAGGGCTACGAAAGCGACGGCTCCGGCTCCGGCGACGGCTCCGGCTACGGCTACGGCTCCGGCTCCGGTCACGGCGACGGCTACGGCGATGGCTCCGGCGATGGCTCCGGCGACGGCTCCGGCTACGGCTCCGGCTCCGGCGACGGCTTCGGCGACGGCTCCGGCTACGGCTCCGGCTCCGGCGACGGCTTCGGCGACGGCTCCGGCTACGGCTCCGGCTATGGCTCCGGCGACGGCTCCGGCTACGGCTCCGGCGACGGCTATGGCTGACCCTGGGCGGGGGCTCCCATCAACCACCACTCACAGGAGACCACCGATGAAGCACCTGACCCTGACCGCCTGGCACTTCACCGGCAACACCCTGCGCGACGGCCGCCCGATCCCTCCCATCGGCGAAACGCTGGTGCACGATGGGAGGGTGGTGATCTGCAAGGCGGGTCTGCACGCGAGCATCCGACCGGCGGACGCCCTGGTTCACGCGCCGGGACCAATCCTGCACCGCGTCCGTTGCGAGGAAATCGTGGACGAGGAAGCCGACAAGCTCGTCTGCCGCCGCCGCACCATCCTGGCCAGCATCGACGCGACGCAATTGCTCCGCCGGTTCGCGGCCAGCCAGGCGCTTACCGTTGAACACCTTTGGCAAGCGCCGATGCCGGACGTGGTGCGGGAGTACCTGACCACACTGGACGACGGCTTGCGGGACGCCGCGCGGGCCTCCGCGATGGACGCCAGCGTGATCGCCGCGATGGACGCCACGATGGACGCCGCGCGGGCCTCCGCGATGGACGCCGCGCGGGACGCCGCGAGGGCCGCCGCGAGGGCCGCCGCGATGGACGCCACGTGGGCCGCGACGAGCGCCACGGGGGCCGCCACGTGGGCCGCCTCGCGGGCCTCCGCGAGGGCCGCGATGGACGCGGCGTGGGCCGCCACGACGGCCGCCGCGTGGGCCGACTTCGACCGGCGCGTTGGGGAGGCGTTCGCGGACACCCCGACAAGTTACTGACCTGGGCGGGGGCGCCCACCAACCACCACTCACAGGAGACTGACAGAATGAAACGCCTGACCCTGACCGCCGCGCTGTTGCTCGGCACCGCCAGCGCCGCGAGCGCCACCATGGAGACCGCCGTGATCGACGGCTGCGTCGTCATCCCCATCGCCGGAACGGCCGGCACTGCCTGGCAGAAGATCGACCCGAACTGCGGCCGGTGGATGCCCAGCAGTGGCCCCCGCGCCGCTCGCGAGGTGCCGGACGACGACGAAGACCCGGACGACGACGACGACGGCGAAGACCCTGGCGACGATCCGAAAGACTGCCCGCCGAAGGACGACGAGCCCGAGACGCCGAAGAGTCACTGACGCTCCGGTGCCCGGCCCTGCGGGGCCGGCATCCCGAACGCCAGAGAGGAAATCAAATGAGAACGACTGCAGAATACCAGGCGATGATCGTGGACG
>JALORM010000290.1 GCA_025458985.1 Paracoccaceae bacterium
GACCAATCCCGCCTCGGCCAACTACGGCTTCATGCAGGAGCCTCTCCTGACCGAGGAAGTCTGGGTCGCCTTCGACCATGTCGCGCGCCTGGGCGAGGCCTTCAACCAGCGCCCCGATGACTTCGTGGCGTTCCCGGCCCCGGCCGGACCGAAGGGCCGGGCCTTCATGCCGGTGATCGCGGGCGTCGCGGTCATGCAGACGGCGCCGGACATGGCGCAGTCGATGGCGCTGGTCGACTACATGCTGAAGCCCGAGACCCAGGTCGCGACGCTTCGCGCCACGAACTTCTTCCCGGTCAAGGACATCCCGTTGCCCGACGACATGCCGGCCTCGGTCAAGGCCTTCGGTCCGGCGATCGCGGCGACGACCGGCGCGCCCGACGCGCTGCCGGCCCTGCTGCCGATGGGGCTGGGCGAGATGGGCGGCCAGTTCAACCAGATCTACACCGACACGTTCGAGCAGATCGTGCTGGGCGGCCGCCCGGTACGCGAGACGCTCGACGCGCAGGCCGAAGTGCTGCGCGCGCTGATGGTGGAGACCGGTGCGCCCTGCTGGGCGCCCGACGCGCCGTCGGATGGTCCGTGCCCGGTCGACTGAGCGTGCCTCCCCGCACCGCCTGATCGGACGGACAGGCGCCGGGCGCGGCCCTGACCGCCGCGCCCGGCGACCCCAGCCCCAAGCAGGAGCCGCCCGATGCCGCGCGCCTTGCCCTACCTTCTGCTGCTGCCCGCCACGCTGTTCCTTGGCGTGTTCTTCCTCTACCCGTTCCTGCAGGTGGCCGCCGACAGCGCCCTGCGCGGCGGGGAATGGACGCTGGACAACTACCGCCGCATGGCGTCGCACTGGAAGTTCTCGACCGCGTTCTGGAACACGCTGCTGCTCGCCGCGCTGGTCGTCCCGATACAGCTTGCGATGGCGCTGACCATGGCCTCGGTCGTGACGAAGCTGGAGGCAGGCCGCTCGACGCTTCTCTACATCTTTGCCATTCCGCTCGGAATTTCGGACCTGGCCGCCGGCCTCATCTGGCTCGCGATCTTCGAACAGTCCGGATTTCTGAACTCCATTCTCACCACGCTCGGCGTGATCGATCAGCCGGTGCTGTTTCTCAGCTACCAGAACACCTGGGTGATCCTGCTGGCCATCGTGCTGGCCGAGGTCTGGCGCGCGACCGCGATCATGATGGTGATCATCGTGGCCGGGATGGGCCTGATCCCCAAGGAATACGGCGAGGCGGCCGAGGTCTTCGGGGCCTCGCGCTGGCAGCGCTTCACCCGCGTCACGCTGCCGATGCTGAAACCCAGCCTGCAGACCGCGCTGATCCTGCGTGTCATCCTGGCCTTCGAGGTCTTCGCCGTGGTGGTGGCGCTGGGCGGGACCCAGTTCCCGGTCCTGATGGGCGAGACCTACCACTGGCAGTTCACCATGCAGGACCGGGGCGTGGCCGCGGCCTTCGCGATGGTCATCCTCGGCATCTCGGTCGCCTTCACGCTGGTGATCCTGAGGCTCCTGCACGTCCCGAAGGAGGCCCGCGTATGAGCGCCGCCGACACCGTCGCGCCGGATGCCGTGCGCCAGTCTGGTCGCTGGGTCTTCGCCACCGGCGTCGCGCTTCTGGTGCTGTGGGTGCTGGTGCCGATCTGGCTTCTGATGGTCAACGCTCTGTCCTCGCCCGCCGAGGTGACGGCCTTTCCGAAGTCGCTGATCCCGTCGTTCGACACCGGGTCGATGGCCTTCTTCTTCGGCTTTGGCGGGGTCCTCGATGCGCTCTGGAACTCGGTGCAGGTGGCTGCCGTCACGATGATCCTCGCCATCGGCCTCGGGGCGCCGGCGGGCTATGCGCTCAGCCGCTTCGACTTTCCGGGGAAGGAGGCGTTCCGCTTCCTCGTCATCATGACGCGGGCCTTCCCGCTGCCGCTGCTGGCGCTGCCGCTTGCGGTCATGTTCATCCGCACCGGGCTCGACGACACGATCCTTGGCCTCGCTCTGGTCCATGCCACGCTGGCGCTGCCCTTCGCGGTCCTCATCACCTTCTCGCTCTTCTCGGGCATCCCGGTCGAGCTGGAGGAAGCGGCATGGTCGCTTGGCTGCAACCGGGTGCAGGCCTTCCGCAAGGTGGTGCTGCCGCTGGCCGCGCCGGGGATCGCGGCTTCGGCTGTCTTCGCCTTCGTGATCTCGTGGAACGAGGTCTTCGCGGCTGCCGTCCTGACGATCCAGAACAAGACGCTGACGGCGTTCCTGCTGCAGTCGCTCGACGTCTCGCCCCTGCACCTGAAGTTCGCGGGCGGCGCGGTGCTGGTCATCCCCGCGCTGCTCTTCATCTTCGCGGTCCGCAAGTACCTTTTCGCGATGTGGGGCATCGCGAACCGATAGGGAGGCTACCATGGCCGAAATCCGCATCAGGGGCGTCGCCAAGTCCTTCGGCAGCTTCACCGCGCTGCACGAGGTCGACCTGACCATCGCCGACCGCGAGTTCATGGTGCTTCTGGGCGCCTCGGGCTGCGGCAAGACCACGCTTCTGCGGATCATCGCGGGGCTGGAAACCCCCACGAAGGGCGAGGTCTGGATCGGCGACCGTCGCGTCGATGGCCTGCCCCCGCGAGAGCGCGGGATCGCGATGGTGTTCCAGAACTACGCGGTCTTCCCCCACCTGACGGTGTTCGAGAACATCGCCTTCGGTCTGCGCATGAAGAAGATGGCGCAGGCCGAGGTCGACCGCCGCGTCACCCGCACCGCGGAACTCATGCACATCGAACAGCTTCTTAAGCGCTATTCGGGCCAGCTTTCGGGCGGCCAGCGCCAGCGCGTCGCGGTGGCCCGCGCACTTGCCATGGAGCCCGAGGTGATCCTGATGGACGAGCCCCTGTCGAACCTCGACGCGCTCTTGCGGATGGAGATGCGGGCCGAACTGAAGGGCGTGCTGGCGGCCTCGAACACCACGACGATCTACGTCACCCATGACCAGGTCGAGGCGATGTCCATGGCCGACCGGATCAGCGTGATGAACGGCGGCCGGATCGTGCAGGCGGCAAGCCCGGTCGAGGTCTACCGCAACCCCGCGGCGCGCTTCGTGGGGTCGTTCATCGGCAACCCGCCGATGAACTTCCTGCCCGCCACCCGCGCTCCGGGCGGCTGGGAGGTCGCGGGGCGGCTGTTCCCCGGGCCGGCGAACGCGCCCGACCGGATCGAATTCGCGATCCGCCCCGAGGACATCGCCCCAGCCTCGGAGGGCTTCACCGCCACCGTCCGCGTGGTCGAGCCGCTCGGCCCGCACACGCTGGTGACGGCCGAGGTTCAGGGCGCGCTCTTCCGGGCGGTGCTCGACTCCGACAGCCTGCCCAACCCGGGCGACCGGCTGACCCTTGCGCCGGTGCCCGACCGTGTCCGATGGTTCGACCCGGAAACCCAGAAGGCCCTGACATGACCGACATCACCGACGCCGCCATCGCCATCCTGAAGGAGAACGACCGCGGCACCTACACCGTGCCGACCAAGGGCCTCTATCCGTTCCAGTGGAACTGGGACAGTTGCCTGACCGCGCTGGGCCAGCGGCATTTCGACGAGGCCCGCGCCTGGACCGAGATCGAGACGCTCTTCGCCCACCAGTGGCCCGACGGGATGGTGCCGCACATCGTCTTCCACCAGCACGACGACGGCTACTTTCCCGGGCCGGACGTCTGGGCCACGGGGCG
>JALORM010000291.1 GCA_025458985.1 Paracoccaceae bacterium
GCATGGATCGCGGGGCCCATCTGCTCGCGCGCGAACTTCGCGGCGCCGAGGATGCCCCAGCGGATCGGATCGGTCATGGTCGTCCCCCCCTCACGGTCTTTTGCCCACGCTAGGCGCGCGCGGAAGACGAGGCAAGGACGCACCCGCGGCGCGGGGTGCCGGGGCTCAGGCCGCCTTGCGCAGCGCGAGGAACGTCATGATGCCGGCCGGCGGCAGTTCCCGCTCCTCGTCCACCACCAGGGAGGGCTCGCCCAGGATCCGGGCCTTGTCAAAGTCCGAGTGCCAGCCGAGAAGGTTCTCGAGCGGCGCGGCCACCCGCTCGAGCCACGCGAGCACCCCGCGCTCGCGCGCGAAGTGGTTGGTCACCACGACCTGTCCGCCGGGCTTCAGCACGCGCGCGATCTCGGCCATCACCCGCTCGGGCTCCGGGACAACCGATAGGATGTGCATCGCCGCGACTGCGTCGAAACTGGCATCGGGGAAGTCGAGCGACCGGGCGTCCATCCGGTGCAGGGTGACGTTCGACAGCTCCAGTTCGCTTACCTTGTCCTGCGCCTTGGCCAGCATCTCGGCGCTGTAGTCGATGCCGGTCACCCGGACCGTCGGGTCGTAGAGCGGCAGCGCGAGGCCGGTGCCGACGCCCACTTCCAGCACATGGCCCCCGCGCCGGTTGAGATGCGCCACCGCCGCCCGGCGCCCGGCCTTGGTCGCCGCGCCGAAGGTGCGGTCGTAGATCGGCGCCCAGCGGGCATAGGAAGACTTCACGGCCTCGGGGTTCATGTCAGCGTCTCCGGTTGCGCTGCCACGCCCAGAGCAGCGCGGCGAGATAGGCGAGGGAAATGGCCACAAGCGTAGCCCACGGATATGTCACCAGTGCTGCAGTCAGCGTGACGAAGGCGATCATCGCGAAGGGGACGTTCTCGGCGTAGATGCGCGCGGACTTCAGCGACGGGGTCGGCACCCGGCTGATCATGGCCAGCCCGACCAGCACCATCCAGAGCCCCACGACAAGTTCGGGCACATGCGGCGCCTCGGGCAGCAGGAAGCCCAGGTAGACAGGCAGCATCGCCAGCAAAGCACCCGCCGGAGACGGCACGCCGATGAAGTCGTTCGAGGCACCTTCGGGCCGCGGGCTGCGAGCATCCACGTTGAACCGCGCCAGCCGGAGCACGCAGCAGATCGCGTAGACCAGCGCGGCGATCCAGCCGAGGTTCTGGGCCTCGTCGAAGGCCCAGAGATAGAGCACGATCCCCGGCGCCACGCCGAAGTTGACGAAGTCGGCCAGCGAATCGAGTTCGGCGCCGATGGCGCTTTCGCTCTTGAGCAGCCGGGCAAGGCGGCCGTCCATCCCGTCCAGCACCGCCGCCAGCACGATCAGGCCCACCGCCACCTGAAAGTTGCCCTCGATCGCCTGACGGATCGCCGTCAGGCCCGCCGCGATGGCGCCGAAGGTGATGAAGTTCGGCAGAAGCTGGAGCAGGAGGAATTCCCGCCGCCGCTTGCCGTTCGGTGCCGCCACCGGATCAGTCCGCCCGGCCCGCGCGGGCGGGCTCGGCTCCGGCCAGGTCGGCGATGACCGTCTCGCCCGCGACAGCGGTCTGCCCGACCGCCACCAGCGGCGCCACGCCGGCAGGCAGATAGACGTCAAGCCGCGAGCCGAAGCGGATCAGCCCGAAGCGTTCGCCCGCGCGCAGCGTCTGGCCCTGGGCCACGAAGCACAGGATCCGCCGGGCCACCAGGCCGGCGATCTGGACCACCGCGATCCGGCGCCCGTCGGCCATGTCGATGACAATGGCGTTGCGCTCGTTCTCTTCGCTGGCCTTGTCGAGCGAGGCGTTCAGGAACGCGCCCGGACGATAGGCGATGGCCGAGACCGTGCCCGCCACCGGCGCGCGGTTCACATGGCAGTTGAAGACCGACATGAACACGCTGACGCGCGTCAGCGCCTCGTTGCCCATGCCCAGTTCCAGCGGCGGCGCGGCGGGCTCGATCTGCGACACGATTCCGTCGGCCGGGCTGACGACCAGCCCCTCGCGCTGCGGCGTCACCCGCACGGGATCGCGGAAGAAGTAATAGCACCAGACCGTCAGCCCGAGGCCGATCCAGCCCAGCGGTTCCCACAACAGGAACAGGACGAGGGTCACCGCTGCGAACACGCCCACGAAGCGCCATCCCTCGGGGTGCATCGGCTTGAGGAAGGTTCCGAGCATCGTCATCGGCGGGTCCTGCATCCTGTTGCGGGCCCGTCCCTAACCGGCCCGGGCCGCCGGTGCAACGCCAAGTGGTGGCATGCAAAGGGATACACGCCGCCGGTCGGCGACCCTCGGCAGGGGCCATGCACGGAGTGGCAGCGGCACTGCGCGGCAGTCGGGCAATGCCGCCGCGCGTGCCGCCCTGCCAAGGGCGCTTGGCACTTCGCGGCGGGCTGCACCCGCTGCTGCGCCTTCGTGCCGCCTCAGGCCGGCGCCAGCAGCCCGCGTTCCTTGGCCAGGTCGCGCATCCGCTTCTGGAGCTTCTCGAAGGCACGCACCTCGATCTGGCGGATGCGTTCGCGGCTGACGTCGTACTGGCTCGACAGTTCTTCCAGCGTCACCGGGTTCTCTTCCAGCCGCCGCTGCATCAGGATGTCCCGCTCGCGCTCGTTCAGAACGTCCATCGCGCGCGCCAGAAGCTCGCGCCGGGTGTCGAGCTCGTCCTGCTCGGCATAGGCGCTGGCCTGGTCGGCATCCTCGTCCTCCAGCCAGTCCTGCCACTGCGCCGCGCCGTCCTCGGCGCCGACGGTCGCGTTCAGCGACGCGTCGCCGCCCGACAGACGGCGGTTCATCGCGATCACCTCGTCCTCGGTCACGTTGAGGTCGTGGGCGATCTTCGCCACGTTGTCGGGATGCAGGTCGCCTTCCTCCAGCGCGCCGATCCGGGCCTTGGCCTTGCGCAGGTTGAAGAACAACTTCTTCTGCGCCGAGGTGGTGCCGAGCTTCACGAGGCTCCACGACCGCAGGATGTATTCCTGGATCGAGGCGCGGATCCACCACATCGCATAGGTCGCCAGGCGAAAGCCGCGCTCGGGGTCGAAGCGCTTGACCGCCTGCATCAGGCCGACGTTCGCCTCGGAAATGACCTCGGCCTGCGGCAGGCCGTAGCCGCGGTAGCCCATGGCGATCTTGGCTGCCAGGCGCAGGTGCGAGGTGACCAGCCGGTGCGCGGCCTCGGTGTCCTGATGGTCCACCCAGCGCTTGGCCAGCATGTATTCCTCTTCCGGTTCCAGCATCGGAAACCGCCGGATTTCCTGAAGGTACCGGTTCATCCCCTGTTCGGGGGAAGGGGCCGGAAGATTTGCGTAGCTGCTCATGTCCTGCCTCCCGTTCGTTGCGCCGTGCGATGCCGCGCGACAGCTATGTAGCAAACTGAACCGAACGGTTCAAGTTCCCAGATCGTTCCGCTTGCCATGCAGTATGCCGCCGAATCGCCGGGTGGAAAGGGCCGGGGTCCGGCTATCACGCCGATGTGCACGTTCCGTTAAGCCGCCGGAGCGCTCCGCGTTCCACCAAGCACGGCAAGAAGGGCCGCCATGTCGGGCGGAAGGGGCGCCTCGAAGGCCATTGCGGCGCCGGTGACGGGATGGGCGAAGCCCAGCGTCGCGGCGTGCAGCGCCTGCCGCGGAAAGGCCGCGGCGGCCGCGGCGG
>JALORM010000292.1 GCA_025458985.1 Paracoccaceae bacterium
CCCGACCCCGAGGCGACCCAGTTCATCGGCGCATATCTGATCGATACGGGTGCCTGCGAATGGGAATGATCGCGGGAATCGCCCCATTCCGGCGCCATTTCGCCGAAAGCGGCCATGCTGCTGATGCATTCGCGTCACAGGCGGACGGGATGCGTTCGGGGACTCGTGCTTTCCCGTGGCGTTGCGGTATTGTCGGCCCGGGTAGAACCCAAGACACCGCGCAAGCGGGGGCGGGGGCAGTGCAGCCGCACAGCAGCCGCATCCTTGTGCGTCGAAGCAGGAGAAAAACATGTCGACCACCGTCAAGACCCTTCTGGCCATCTCTTTCGTGGCCCTCGCCGCCGCCTGCGCCCAGCAGGAAGAGCCGGCGCCGCCGCCCGTCGTCGTCGAACAGCCGACCGGCAAGTACTGATCTCGGTACTGCCCGACATTCCGTCGGGAAGAATCGGAAGGCCGCAGTCCGCGCCAGCGGGCTGCGGCTTTTCTTCGTTGCGGGGCAAAGGGTCGCGGTCCGCAGGCTTTTCTGCTACGCTGGCAGCCGGACAGTGCAACGGAGGGAGGCGACACAATGGTTTTCGGCAGACACGTGCTTGCAATGCTCGTCGGCGGAACGATCCTGGCGTCCTGCGCCCAGCAGGAGCCCCAGTCGGTCACGATCGAGCCATACTACGACAAGGTCAGCGGCGCCTCTTGCGAGGCCGGCCTCTACCTCGACACGTCCCAGCAGGACCGCGTCGTGTGCCGCGAGGAATGCCCGCAGGGATCATCCTCGGTCACTTCCGCCACAGGCCAGCGCCTCTGCGTGCCCAGCCGCTGCCCGCCGGGAACCACGCCGGCCGCGGGCACCGCGGGCCGGCAGTGCGTGCCCATCGACGACGGGGGCGACCAGCCGCAGGGCCAGCGCGACCCGCAGACGCCGGGCTTCGGCGGCTGACGCGCACGGGCTGACGCAGCTCGCCGCCTCCTCGATCCCGAGGGGGCGGGCATGCTGAAGCACCGCGGCTTTCCCGGGCGTCTCCCGGGCACCGACTTCCAGTTCACCATCCGCCGGGCGAATCCCCGGGGCGTGACCCCCATCGTCGCGCGCAAGCGCCACCCCGACCGCCGGCCTGCCGACCGCCAGGCAGACCTGGTGTTCATGTCCGCGCTCTGGGACCATTTCGGCGACCAGCCCTTCGAACGCGGAAACCTCGACGCCGGGCGCCTGTCGTGGCTCTTCGGGCGCGAGGTCGTGCCGGCCGAAGACACCTTCGATCCGACCAGCTACGAGGCCCTCCTGCGCATCGACGAAGAGGTGGCGCGCCGGTCGTTCCCCGAGGCGTTCCCCGACGATTCCGGCGAGGCGTAGCGATGCGGGATTCGCCTTTAGGTTGTGCGCACGCGCGGATTTCAGCCGATCGGCCGGGGGCCGGGAAATTGGCGTTTGCCTCGTGGGGAGAATCGCGCAAAGGTTGTCTTGCGGCGGAACCCTCCAGCAAATCGATCCGCCGCGATTGTCAAAACCGTTACCCTTCCCCTTCTCTACGGCCTGACCCTTCCCGGGTCAGGCCGACTTTCTTTCGGGCGTGCGCATCGCTGCGGTGCCCCAGCTTCCGCGCCGGCGCAGGTCGGCAGAGATTCGCACAGCTTCGTGACGCCGCATGGATTGGCTTTGACAGTCGCCGGGGGCGCGCGGATACTTTGCGCATAACAACCTTTGTTGGAGGCAGAGCATGCAAATCCTCAAGTACGGCGCGATCCTCGCGCTGGTCGTCCCCCTCGCGGGATGCCTTGAAAACGATACCGAGCGCGCCCTGGCCGGCGCCGCGGCCGGCGCCGTCGTCGCCGACGCGACCGAGAACGACGTGGTCACCGGGGCCGTCATCGGCGCCGGCGCCGGCGCGTTCTGCGACGACCTGGGGCTCTGCCGCCGGACGTACTGACGACGCAGGCCCCACCACGGGCCGCACCAACAAGAACACCTACGGCAAGGCCGCCGGAACCGCGCGTTCCGGCGGCCTTTGTGCATTCGGGAAGGGACGGGGATGTTCAAGAAGATCCTGATCGCGAACCGGGGCGAGATCGCCTGCCGGGTGATCAAGACGGCGCGGAAGATGGGGATCGCCACGGTCGCCGTCTATTCAGACGCCGACCGCAACGCGCTGCACGTGCGGATGGCCGACGAGGCCGTGCGGATCGGCCCGCCGCCCGCGAACCAGTCCTACATCGTCATCGACAACGTGATGGAGGCGATCCGCGCGACCGGGGCCGAGGCGGTGCATCCGGGCTACGGCTTCCTCAGCGAGAACCGCCGCTTCGCCGAGGCGCTGGAGCAGGCCGGCGTGGCCTTCATCGGCCCGCCCAGCCCCGCGATCGAGGCGATGGGCGACAAGATCACCAGCAAGAAGATCGCGGCCGAGGCGGGCGTCTCGACGGTGCCGGGCTACATGGGCCTCATCGCCGACGCAGACGAGGCCGTCACCATCAGCCAGAAGATCGGCTACCCCGTGATGATCAAGGCCAGCGCGGGCGGCGGCGGCAAGGGGATGCGCATCGCCTGGAACGACCGCGAGGCGCGCGAGGGCTTCCAGTCCTCGAAGAACGAGGCGGCCGCCAGCTTCGGCGACGACCGCATCTTCATCGAGAAGTTCGTGACCCAGCCCCGCCACATCGAGATCCAGGTGCTGGCCGACAGCCACGGCACCTGCGTCTACCTGCACGAACGCGAATGCTCGATCCAGCGCCGGAACCAGAAGGTCGTGGAAGAGGCGCCCTCGCCCTTCCTCGACGAGGCGACCCGCCGCGCGATGGGCGAACAGGCCTGCGCGCTGGCAAAGGCGGTGGGCTACACCTCCGCCGGCACGGTCGAGTTCATCGTCGACGGCGCGCGCAACTTCTACTTCCTCGAGATGAACACCCGCCTCCAGGTCGAACACCCGGTGACGGAGCTCATCACCGGGATCGACCTCGTCGAACAGATGATCCGCATCGCGGCGGGCGAGCGCCTGCCGTTCCGGCAGGAGGACCTGAGGATCAACGGCTGGGCGATGGAAAGCCGGCTCTATGCCGAAGACCCCTACCGCAACTTCCTGCCCTCGATCGGCCGTCTTGTCCGATACCGTCCGCCAGAAGAGGCGGCCTCGGAACTGGCCGTCGTGCGCAACGACACCGGCGTCTACGAAGGCGGCGAAATCTCGATGTTCTACGACCCGATGATCGCCAAGCTCTGCACCTGGGCGCCGACCCGGGGCGCGGCGATCGAGGGGATGCGGGGCGCGCTCGACGCCTTCGAGGTCGAGGGCATCGGGCACAACCTGCCGTTCCTCTCGGCAGTGATGGACCACCCGAAGTTCGCCGCGGGCCAGATGACCACGGCCTTCATCGCCGAGGAATGGCCCGAAGGCTTCCAGGGCGTGACCCTGCCGGAAGCCGAGCTGCGCCGCGTGGCGGCCGCTGCCGCGGCCATGTTCCGCGTGGCCGAGATCCGGCGCACCCGGATCAGCGGCACCATGGGCAACCACGAACGCCGCGTCGGCAGCGACTGGGTCGTGTCGCTGCAAGGGGCCGAGTTCCCGGTGACCATCGCGGCCGACAGGGCGGGCTCGACCGTCACGTTCGAGGATGGCGCCGTCTGCCGCGTCGCCTCGGACTGGACGCCCGGCCAGCCGCTCGCCCGGCTCGACATCGACGGGGCACCGCTTGCCCGGCTGATGCCCCAGAAGCAGCCGCCCGACACCTCGCGCTTCCTGCTCTGCCCGATGCCGGGCCTCGTGGTGAAGGTCGACGTCGCCGAAGGCGACACGGTCGAGGAAGGCCAGGCGCTCTGCACCGTCGAGGCCATGAAGATGGAGAACATCCTGCGGGCCGAACGCCGCGCGGTGGTGCGCAAGATCAACGCCGGCCCGGGCGCAAGCCTCGCCGTCGACGACGTCATCATGGAGTTCGACTAGATGGCCGCCCCGGCCCGGACAGCCTGAGGCATGGACCTTGCCCTCCATATCGGTGCGCACCGCACGGGCACGACCTCGCTCCAGCAGGGCCTGCGCAAGGCCGCCGAGGCGCTCGCCCCGGCGGGCGTGACGGTCTGGGGGCCGGACCAGATGCGCGTGCCGGGGCGCCACCACCACGCCCGCAACCTGCGCCGCGCGGCCAGCGACCCCGAGGCCGCGCGCGCCGCGGCCGCCGCGCGCGACGAGGTGGCCGCGGCGCTGGCCGCGCTGGTGCGCGGCGGCTGCAGGCGGCTCGTTATCAGCGAAGAGAACCTTCTCGGCACGATGGAAGGAAACTTCGCGGCCGCCGCGCTCTACCCCCATGCCGCCCGGAACCTTGCCGCCGCCCGCGACCTCCTCGGGCGGGCGCCGGGCGAGGTGGTGCTCGCGGTGCGCGACTATGCGGGCTACTGGACCTCGGCCTATGCCCAGTGCGTGCTGATGCGCGAGATGCCGGCCTTCGACGGCCCGGCGCTGACGGCCTCGGCGCGGGGCTGGCCCGACGTCGTGGCCGATGTTGCGGCCAGCTTCCCCGAGGCGCGGCTGACCGTGCTCGGCTACGGCGCGGACTGCGCGGCCGAGGTGCTCGAGGCGCTGTTGCCAGGCGGTCTTGCGGGCTCCGTGCGCCTGCCCGCACGGCAGTCGAACGCCGCGCTCAGCGCCCGGGGCCTGCGCAAGTTCGCCGCCCTCCGCCGCCGGACCGGACCCTTCGACCCCGCCCGCCGCCGCGCGACCGTGACCGAGATGCGCAAGATCGGCGGCCCGCCCTTCCAGCCGTTCGATGACGCCGAGGTCGAGGCCCTTTCCGCCAGGTTCGAGGAAGACTGGTCCCGGATCGCCGGCCTCGGCGTGCGGCTCGTCGGACGGGGCGAGGTGGTGCGATGACGCGCGCGCCCCGCTTCGCGCTCCGGGTGCCGGGCGCGGCCTACCGGCCGCTCAACGACCGGTCGCGGATTTCCTGGATGCGCAAGGGCATCTTGTCGATGGTCCGCGAGATCTCGCGCACGTCCCAGGGCGAGGGCTTGCGAAGCTCGACCTGCCCGTCCTTGCCGATGATCGCCAGCATGAAGCCGCGCGGGCGCAGCGCGGTCCGCACCGAACTGCGCGCGCCGGGATCGGTGTCGACGATCACCACCACGTCGCGCTCGGCCAGCGCCTCGGGGCGGGCGCGCAGCAGCTCCATCTGCCGCTGGAACGACGGGTCGGCCTCGGTCTCGGCAAAGACCACGACCGGCCGCGCGGTCCACAGGAACTGCGACAGCTCGACCTCGTCGCCGCGGTACGGCCGGTCCGGCGTCCCCTGCGGCGCCTCGGCGCCGGCATCCTCCACCTGTCCGGCGGTCTCGCCCGCGACGGTTCCGGCTGCCGCCGCAACGTCGTCGGCCGCCGCGACGAACGGCCACGCGGCCGCAAGCATCATCACCACAATCCGCGCCATGCGCCCTCCTTCGTCCTTCGGATATAGGCGGGCGCCGCGCCAAAGCGAAGGGCGAATGACGCGCCCGGCGCGATCGTGACGGAAGGACCAGACCGATGACCGACAAGCTGACCGAGTGGGCCCGTCTCGCAGGGCGCGAGCTGAAGGGCCGTGCGCCCGAAAGCCTCGTCTGGCAGACGCCGGAGGGGATCGCCGTCAAGCCGGTCTATACCGAGGCCGATGCCGCGGGGCTGCCGCACATGGGCTCGATGCCCGGCTTCGCGCCCTTCACGCGGGGCCCCAAGGCGACGATGTATGCCGGCCGTCCCTGGACGATCCGGCAATACGCGGGCTTCTCGACCGCCGAGGAATCGAACGCCTTCTACCGAAAGGCGCTGGCCGCCGGGCAGCAGGGCGTGAGGACATGAAGATCCTCTTCGACGGGATCCCCCTGGGCGAGGTCAGCGTCAGCATGACCATGAACGGCGCCGTGATCCCGGTGCTGGCGTCCTTCATCGTGGCGGGCGAGGAACAGGGCGTGCCGCGCGCCGCCCTGTCGGGGACCATCCAGAACGACATCCTCAAGGAGTTCATGGTCCGCAACACCTACATCTACCCGCCCGAACCCTCGATGCGGATCGTCGCCGACATCATCGAATACACCGCGAGAGAGATGCCGAAGTTCAACTCGATCTCGATCTCCGGCTACCACATGCAGGAGGCCGGCGCGACGCTGGTGCAGGAGCTGGCCTTCACGCTGGCCGACGGGCGCGAATACGTGAAGGCGGCGCTGGCGCGCGGCATGGACGTCGACGCCTTCGCCGGGCG
>JALORM010000293.1 GCA_025458985.1 Paracoccaceae bacterium
GCGGCCGCCACGCCCTGCGCGCCCGAAAGGCTCGCCTCGAGCCCCCGGACCTGATCCTCGAGCCCGTCGAGCCCGTCCACCTCAAGCATCGTCCGTCCCTTTCCTCGTGACGTCGGGATAGGCCGCCGCCAGTTCCATCAGCCGCGCCCGGCTCAGCGGCGGCGACGCGCCCCCGTCCTGGCCCAGCATCAGCATCAGCTCGGCCGGGGTCAGCGCCCAGAATTCGGCCGGCGTGAGGCCAAGGCCGCGAAGACCCAGGCGCATCAGCCCCGGCCAGTCGAAGGCCCTCACCCCGCGGGCGCGGGCGGCATCTGGAACGCCCGCACCAGAAGCTCGGCCGCGGCCCGGGCCGCCGCCAGCGGCCCCCCCGCGATGTCGGCCGACCTTAGGTCATCGGCGCTGCCGCGCCATCCGCCGCCCCGCAGACCGGCCACGATCAGCAGCAGCACCTCGCGTGTCGAGAACCGCCCGGCCTCGAACCGCTCGACCAGCGCCACCAGGCTCTCCGCCCCCAGCGCCGCCTCCAGTTCGGCCAGCGTGCCGAGCGTCAGTTTCAGCACCCGCGGCTCGCCGTCGATGACCAGCTCCACCTCCCCCGCCCAGGGATTGGCCATCAGATCGCCGTGAAGGTCAGCTGACCGGCCGAAGCCATGCTCAGCTCGTAGGTCGCCTCGCCGTTGTGGCTGCCCGCATACTCGATCGCGGTGATCTGGAACGGCCCCTCGATGATCCCGAAGTCGGGCACGACCACCTGAAAGTCCGGCATCTGGCCGTCGAAGAAGATGGCCCGCGCCCGCTCATCGGTATTGGCGTCCTTGAACACGCCCGACCCCGAGATCGCGGCCGACTTCACACCGGCCCCGGCCAGAAGCTCGCGCCAGCCCCCCTGGCTTTCCAGGCTGGTGACGTCCACCGTCTCGGCATTGAAGCTGATCCGCGTGGCGCGCAGCCCCGCGATGGTCTCGAACGTGCCCGTCCCGTTCATGTCGATCTTGAGAAGAAGGTCCTTGCCGCTTTGCGCCGCCATGGTCTGTCACTCCGGAATGAATGGTTCAGTCGAGGTCCACGCGCGCGCGGAACCACAGGTCGATGCGCCGCTGGTCTGCCGCACCCACCCGCCGCGCCCGCGCGCGCAGGAACCACAGGTCCACAACCCGCCCACGGGTCAGCGCGAGGTCAGCGCCGACCAGCGCATCGCTGACCGCCCCGGCCAGCGCCTTCGCGGTCTGGAACCCCGCGGCGTCGGTCACGACGCTGACGGTGAAGTCGTGCTCGGCCCCGGCGCCGGTCTTGTCCGACCGGTCGCGCGCGTCCTCGGGGCCGAGGCTCAGATAGGTCGGCGGCAGCGGCCCCGGCGGGACCGCATCGTAGATTGCGGCGCCGACAAGCCCGGCGACGGCCGCATCGCCGACCAGGCGCTGGTAGACGGCCGCCTGAAGCGCCGCCGCGGATGCATAGCTCATGCCGTGGCCTCCTCGCGCGCGAAACACACCAGGTAGTGGCCGCGCGGGTCGTGCTCGGTCACCGCATTGATGACGAACAGCCGCGTGCCGTCGCGGAACCGCTGCTCCGGGCGCGGCCGGGCGTCCGCGCCGACCGGCGCGGCGCGGACGACGATCCGGTAGGGCACCGCCGACAGCGTCAGGAACTCGCCCGCGCCCTCGCGGCCGGTCCCGGCGCTGACCTCGGCCCAGTGCTCGCCCAGCGTCACCCAGACCTGGGTGAAGCCGCCCGCGCCGTCCGGCACCCGATCGGGCGCTTCCAGGATCAGCTTCCGCGTGAGATGGGGCAGCTTCATCAGCGCGCCCCCCCGAAGCCGCGCACCGTGCGCCAGCGCTCGATCAGCGCCATCACCCCGAACGGCATGGCGCCGGGCTCGGCGCCCTCCTCGTGGCGGCGCTCGAAGTAGCCGGCGGCAATCAAGAGGACCGCCTGGCGCAGCTCGACCGGAATCCCGCTCCACACCGCGGCAAAGCCGGCCGTCAGGCGGATCTCGGCCGTGCCCCCGGTCGGAATCGCCGGCAGCGCGGTGCCCGACGCCCGCAGGCGCGGACGCTGGCTGTCCTTCTCCAGCCAGTAGCGGCCCGGGTCCACCACCGTCTCGGCGCCCGCCCGGTCGGTCAGCGTGACCGACAGCACCGACGCCACCGGCGCGACAGGCAGCGCCTGCGCGTCGCTTTCGCGCCAGCCGCTGACCGACCAGCGGAAGATCCGCTCGAACAGCGCCTTGCCGGTGCGCACCTCGACGGCCGCCAGCGCCGCCCGCAGCAGCTCCTCGAGGTACGCGTCCTCGGTCCCCGTCGAGGCGAACCCGGTGCCGATCCTCAGGTGATCCTTCAGGGCCTGGACCGGCAGGGCTGCGGCCGCCACCTGGGTCTCTTCGCTCAGCATCATCTCGGGATCCTTCCTCGCAGCTCGTGTCTTGCGGCTGGCCCCTCGCTCCGGCTGCCGCGGAAAATCGGTGACGGGCGCGCGCCCCCGCGCCATCGGACGGAGGGAGCAGCTTGTCGGCGCAGGGTCGGCCCACAGGGGCCGGCGGCGCGCGCCCGTCGGCATCCCCTCCGGCCAAGCGGCCGGAAGGGACCGTGCGCCGGCCTTACGCGACCGAGAAGCGCATCAGCTTGATCGCGGCAAAGTCGCTGACGTCGCCGCCCACGCGCTTGGTGGCGTAGAACAGGACATGCGGCTTGGCCGAGAACGGGTCGCGCAGCACGCGCAGGTCGGGACGCTCGGCCACGGTGTAGCCGGCGCGGAAGTCGCCGAAGGCGATGGCATAGCTGCCCGAGGCGATGTCGGGCATGTCCTCGGCAACGAGGACCGGATAGCCCATCAGCCGCGCCGGCTCGCCGGCGGCCAGGCCGTCCGACCACAGGAAGCGGCCGTCGGCGTCCTTCATCTTGCGCACCGCGCCCGCGGTCTTGGAGTTCATCACGAACTTCGCGTTCGCGCGGTACTCGGCGTCCAGCGCATAGACGAGGTCGACGATCGCGTCCGACGGGTTGGTGGCCTCGAAGTCGCCGTCCGCCCCGGTCGGCACGTAGCCGAGCGAGCCCCAGGTCCAGAGCGAGTCGTCCACCTTCGTGTGGTCGAGGAAGCCGCGGGGACGGCCGACGCCAGTGCCGTTGATGAACGCATCCGCCTCGGCGCGGGCGAACTTCTGCGCGATGCGGTCGGCCAGCCAGGTCTCGATGTCGAAGGCGCTGTCGTCCAGCAGCCGCTGGCTCGCCTTCGGCAGGGCCGACAGCTCGTGCAGCGGGATCGAGATGCGCTCGATCGTGGGGGTGGCGGTCTCAGTGACTGGGCCGGACTCGGTGCCCCAGCCGGTGCCGACCTCGCCATGGTCGATCAGCACGTCGTAGGAATTCGCCATCACGTTGACGACGTTCGAAATCGACCGGATCGAGGCAGTCGACTTCAGCACGCCCTGGATCGTCGCCGCCGTCTCGGGGTCGATCAGGTAGCCGCCGTCTGAGTTGATCGCCGTCGAAAGCGCCTTGCCCTCGAGGACAAGGCCGCGCAGCGCGTCGTCATCGCCCGTGCGCAGATAGGTGTCGAACGCCTTCTGATGCGGCGCCGCGATCTCGGCGGCCGCGGAAAGGGCGGGGCGCCCCGCCGGGGCGGTGTTCAGCGCGGTCTTGCGGTCCAGCATGGTCAGTCGCTCTTCCTGTTGTTGAAGCCT
>JALORM010000294.1 GCA_025458985.1 Paracoccaceae bacterium
CATCAGCCAGGCGGTGAAGGGGCTCATCGCGCCGCCGGTGTGCTTCATGTAGGGTTCGACCGTCTTGCGGATGAACTCGCGGCTGCCGAGGATCACGCCCCCCAGCGCCCTGCCCTGCCCGTCGATGTGCTTGGTGGCCGAATAGATGACCACGTCGGCGCCCTGTTCGACGGCGCGGGAATAGACCGGCGTGACGAAGACGTTGTCGACGAGCACCAGCGCGCCCGCGCGGTGCGCGATCTCGGTGACGGCCGGGAGGTCGATCAGTTCCAGCGTCGGGTTCGACAGGGTTTCGAGGAAGACGGCCTTGGTCCCGGGGGTGACGGCGGCCTCCCATTGCGCAAGGTCGGTCCCGTCAACGAAGACCACCTCGACCCCGTAGCGGGTCAGCACCTCTTCGAGGACGTAGAGGCACGAGCCGAACAGCGCGCGCGACGACACCACGCGGTCGCCCGCGCGGAGCATCGCGGTCAGCGCGCCCGAAACGGCGGCCATGCCGCTGGCGGTGGCGAAGGCGTCCTCGGTCCCTTCCAGCGCGGCGATGCGTTCCTCGAACATCCGCACGGTGGGGTTGCCGTAGCGGGCATAGATGAATTCGTCCTCGCCCGCCTTGAGGAACCGCGCCTCGGCCTGTTCGGCGCTGTCATAGGCGAAGCCCTGGGTCAGGAAGATCGCCTCGGAAAGCTCGCCGTACTGGCTGCGGCGGGTGCCGCCGTGCACCGCCCGCGTGCGTGGTTTCCAGTCCATTCCAAGCCCCTCCGGCCAACGAAAAAAGCCCCCGGACCGAAAGAGGCCGGGGGCCGGGGCCCTCCTCCTCTTTAGCGGCTTGTTTACCGTGGCCCGCAATCCGGAAGACAAAGCACCACGCGCGATCGCTTAGCCCCGGGCGGTGTTGCGGTCAAGCCGCGTCACGCAGGTGTAACCGGGCCTTCACGGGGCTGTCGCAGGCTGCCCTTATCCGCACAGGCACAAGATATAGCATGAGGTTGCCGCCGATGCCCCTCATCCGGATCGACGCCGAGGCGACCGCGGTTGCCGGCCTTGCCAGCCTGAAGGGCGCGCTGGCCGACCTGCCGGCGGGCCGGCCTGTCGTGGTGATGGCCCACGGCTACAAGTACGCGCCCGGGCATCCGGGCCACTGCCCGCATGCCGGCCTTCTGGGTGCGCCGCCGGCGACGGGCGGGCGCAGGGCGGTCGCCTGGCCGCGGCGGCTCGGCGCGGGCGAGGGCGACGGCGCGCTGGGCATCGCCTTCGGCTGGCAGGGCCGGGGCAGCCTCTGGCAGGCCTGGTCCGAGGCCGGCCGGGCGGGCGTCGCGCTGGGCCGGGTGCTGGACCTTGTCGCAGCCGAGAGCCGGCAGGCCGATATCGTCGCCCACAGCCTCGGCGCCCGGGTTGCGCTGGCCGCGCTGGGCCTTGCGCGCGCGGGGTCGGTCCGCAACGCCATCCTGATCGCCCCGGCCGAGTTCCGCGCGGCCGCCACGGCGGCGCTCGATGCGCCCGCGGGTCGCATGGCGCAGGTCCTGAACGTCGCCAGCCGCGAGAATGCGCCGTTCGACGCGCTGGTCGAATGGCTCGTGGCGCCGCATCGTCCCGGCGCGCGGGCGCTGGGGCACGGTCTCGGCCGGGCACGGGCGAACTGGACCGACCTGAGGATCGACGACCCCGACACGCTTGCGGCGCTGGCACGGCTTGGCCATCGCGTCGCCCCGGCAAGCCGGCGCATCTGCCACTGGTCGGGCTACCTGAGGCCGGGGCTCTTTGGCCTCTACCGGGCGATCCTGTCGGGCGCACTTCCCCTGCCGGACCTGCGCGACGCCCTGCCCGCGCCCGGAGTGACGCCCCGGGGGCGGGCTGTCGAGCCTGTCACGCCGCCCTTGCCCTTCGCCTCCGGCGCGTCATTGTGAGACCTCCGGAACCGGAGGACCCTATGGCCGAGATCGAGCTTCACTACTGGCCCACGCCGAACGGCTGGAAGATTGCCATAGCACTTGAGGAGATGGGGCTGCCCTACCGGGTGAAGCTCGTGAACATCGGGGCGGGCGAGCAGTTCGAGCCGGATTTCCTGAAGATCGCCCCGAACAACCGGATGCCCGCCATCGTCGACCCCGACGGGCCGGGGGGCACGCCGATCTCGGTCTTCGAATCGGGCGCCATCCTTCTCTACCTCGCGCGGAAGACGGGCCGGTTCCTCGGCGAGGGGGAACGGCAGCGCGTGGCCGTCGAGGAATGGCTGATGTGGCAGATGGGCGGCGTGGGGCCGATGGCCGGCCAGGCGCACCACTTCCTCAAGTACGCCCCCGCGATGGACCCGCCGAACGACCTGCCCTATGCCAAGGACCGCTACCGCCGCGAGGTGGCGCGGCTTTACGGGGTGCTCGACCGGCGCCTCGCCGGCAACCGCTTCGTCGCGGGTGACGCCTATTCGGTCGCCGACATGGCGATCTGGCCCTGGGCGTCGCTCTGGGAAGGGCAGGAGCAGGGGCTGGACGACAAGCCTCACATGGCGCGCTGGCTGGCCGAGGTGGGCGCACGGCCTGCGGTCCAGCGCGGCCGGGCGGTCGCCGCAGAGAAGCGGTCGAACCTGCAGGACGACCGCAAGGCGCAGGAGATCCTCTTCAGGCGTCCGGTCTGAGGCCCGCCGGGCGCGATCCTTCTGGCGAAGGATCGGGGCGTTGCGCCAGCGGCGCGGCGGCGCGCAAGGCCTGGGCCGGGCGGCGATCCTTCGCCAGAAGGATCGGGCCTGCGGTCACTCGACCTTGGTCTTCTCGTCCTCGATCAGGTAGGGCTGCAGCATCACGATCTGCGACCAGAGGAACAGGAACAGCGCGACCGGAAAGCCGAAGGTCTCGACCGTGACCCAGGTCTGCTCGCTCATCGTGCGCCAGACGATCTCGTTCGCGACGGCTAGGAACGAGAACGCCATCGCCAGCCGCCGGGTCAGGATCATCCAGCCCTCGCGCTGCATCGGCAGCAGCTCTCCCATCACGTATTCGAGCCACGACCGGCCCATCACCAGCCCGGCGTAGAGGATCACCGCGAAGAGGCCGTAGACGATGGTGGTCTTCATCTTGAAGAACATCTCGTTGTTGAACCACACGGTGAGCCCGCCGAAGAACACGACCATGACGGCCGTGACCACCTGCATCCGGCTGACCCGGCCGGACAGCTTCCAGAGCGCGACCATCGCCAGAAGCACCACCGGCACGAAGACCGCGGTCGCGACGATGAAGCCCGAGTACTCGGTACCGCCGACGGCAAAGGTCTTCCCCTTCAGCCACATGTAGAGGGCGAAGAACACCAGCGCAGGGCCGAATTCCAGCACGGCCTTCAGGGTCGGGTTGATCGGACGGGCGGTCATGCGGGCTCCTTGGACTGCCGCTTCTGATAGCACGGCTGGGCGGGGGATCAATGAGGCGCCGGTGCGGCAGGTTCCGGGCGGCGCGGGCCCGCGACCGGCGGTCACGGGCCGTAGTGCGCCTGGACCGTGGCGCCGGCGAGCGCCGGGGCGACGCGCCGGGGGTCCGTCGCCGCGAGGGCGGCCAGGGCCAGCGGCCGCAGCCCCTGCGGCGCCGCAAGGGCAATGTCCGCCCGGCCGCGCAGGTCCGGCCAGTCGTCCGCGATCCGCAGCACGGCCTCGCGCGCGGCCGGCGTCATCGTCGCGGCCGGCAGCGCCGAACAGCCTGCGCCACGGCGCTGCGGATATCGGCGCCGGCCAGGCGGGCGACGAGCGGCGTGGCCCCGGCCGCGGTCAGCCCCAGTGCGCGCACCTCGGCCGAGACCGCGTTCCGTCCCTCGAACCCGATCGACAGGCGGACGACCAGCGCCCCTGCCGCGGCCTCCTCGGTCAGCGACAGCGAGACCTCGGCCCGGTCGCGCAGCGTGGCCGCGCGCCCCGGCATTCCGGCGCCGCCCGGCGCAACGTCGAGAAACAGCGAGAACGCCGCCCCGCCCCCCTCGGCCGGCCCTGCGCTCCAGACCACCGTCGGGTAGGAGACCGGCTGACCGGTGCCGAACGGGTCGGCCGACAGGTCGCGGGCGACGCAGGCCCCGTTTTCGACTGCGATCCTCTCGGGCGGACGCTCGCCGAGGCCCGCCAGCGCCATCGCACCGGCGTGGCCGACCCAGATCGCCCGGCAGTCCGCGACCTCGAGCGCCGCCGCCGGCAG
>JALORM010000295.1 GCA_025458985.1 Paracoccaceae bacterium
ACCGAACGCTATGCCCAGATGTCGGCGGCCGAGGACCTGATCCTGACCGTCACCGCGAAGGGCGCGGGCAAGCTGTCGTCCAGCCACGACTACCCCGTGCGCGGCCGCGGCGGCCAGGGCGTGATGGCGATGGACAAGGCGATGCGGGGCGGGCTGCTGGTTGCCTCGTTCCCGGTCGAGATCGACGACCAGATCATGCTGGCCACTTCGACCGGCCAGTCGATCCGCGTGCCGGTCGACGGCATCTCGTTCCGCTCGCGCTCGGCCGGCGGGGTCAAGGTCTTCGACACCGCGAAAGGGGAGCAGGTGGTCTCGGTCGCGCGCATCGCCGACCAGGGCGACGAGGACGCGCCGGCCGATCCGCCGGTGGAATGACGGAGCGGAGAAACTGCGATGTCCGAACTGAAGCCGGCCCAGATCATGGCGGCCAAGCTCCTGATCGTCCTCGGTCCGCTCGTGGCGGTCCTGATGGGGGGCGTCCTGGTCGCGCTGCGTGCCTGGCTGCTTGATCCCGAGGCCGCCGCGGCAAGCGGGCAGTGGGGCGCCCCGCCCGAGGCGCTGACCTGGCTTGGCGTCGGGCTTCTGGGCTTTCTCGCTTTTGGCGTCGTCGCGACGGTCGCGGGCGTGACCATGGTCCGCACCGGCCGCAAGAGCGGCCTTCTGACAGTACTGACCTTCCTCCCTGTACTCGTGGGCGTCCTCGGCATCGCCCGTACGATCCTGCTCATGCAGTAAGGCCGGCCACCGGCGCGGCGTTTACCTTTTGGTAAGTTAACGCTTCCTTAATTGCGGGCCGCCATGGCATCACCATGGCATCGCCGGGCCGTGCCCGGCTTCCGCCGGCGCAAAAAGGCCCTGCGGCCCCCCGAAAAGCTTCACCTTCAGGAGACATCTCCATGTCCCTTCGCACCGTCTTTCCGGCGGCGGCCCTTGCTGTCGCCTGCGCGGCCGCCATGCCTGCCACCGCGCAATCCAGTCTTGGCCTACAGTCCGGCGGCCTGACCTTCGGCCTGACCCAGGGCGAGGACGGCGAGGCCCGCGCCTCGGCCGACCTGTGGGCCGACGTCGCCATCGGCAGCCACCACGGCGTCCAGATCGACCTTGCCGCCGAGGACACCGCGCAAGGCCTTCTGGCCCATGCCGGCGTGCATCTCTACCTCGCCCCCGGCCCCGACCGGAAGTACGGGGTCTTCGCGACCGTCGGCGATCTGGACGGCGAAAGCTTCACCGTCGGCACTGTCGGCCTTGAGGGTCGCATGGCACTTGGCCCGCGCACCGGGCTGGAACTGCGCGGCGGCATCGGCATCGCCAACCGGATCGCGGCGGCCGACAACCTCGATTTCCTGTTCGCGGGTGCGGCCGTCGATCACGAGATCGCGCCGGGTCTGACCGCGAGCCTCTCGGCCGAGGTGGCCGAGTTCGACGAGACCGGCTTCCAGGCGATGGGCTCGACCGTCCTGGCGGAAGTGGAGTACCGCCCCGCCCGCAGCCCGCTCGCGATCAGCGCGGGGCTTGGCGTCTCGTCGCTCGAGGGGCGCGATGGCCGCCCGCAGGAGACATTCGCCAGGATCGGCGTCAGCTGGACCTTCGGCGCCGCGACGGAACCCGCCCGCCGGCCGTTCCGCCGGGCCGATCCCTACGCGCCGCTGGCGCTGCGCGGCCTCTTCTAGGCCGTCCGCCGACACCGCCCGGGCCCCTCAGCCGAGGGCGGACCGGGCGGCGCCGTGCCCCGGCAAGGGGCGAAGCACCCGTCGGGGACGGGGCCGGCGCCGCCCACCCTTTTCCTGCCCGCGCCAAGGCGCTACACCCTCGGGCATGAACGAACCGATCCACATCGTCGGCGGCGGCATGGCCGGCGCCGAGGCCGCCTGGCAGATCGCCGAGGCCGGCCTTCCCGCCGTGATCCACGAGATGCGCCCCAAGGTCGGCACCTTCGCCCACCGCACCGGCAAGCTGGCCGAGATCGTCTGTTCCAACTCGTTCCGGTCGGACGACGACGAACAGAACGCCGTGGGCCTCCTCCACTGGGAGATGCGGGCGGCGGGCGGGCTCATCATGGCGATGGCCGACGCCCATGCGCTGCCCGCGGGCGGCGCGCTGGCGGTGGACCGCGAGCCGTTCTCGGAAGCCGTCACCGCCCGGCTGCGGGCGCATCCGCTGATTTCCGTGGTCGAGGAAGAGGTTATCGCCCTGCCCTCATCCGGCCGCTGGATTTTCGCCACCGGCCCCCTGACCTCGCCCGCGCTGGGGCAGGCCCTGCAGGCCGAGACCGGGGCCGAAGCGCTGGCCTTCTTCGATGCCATCGCGCCCATCGTCTACGCCGACAGCATCGACATGTCGGTGGCCTGGGAGCAGTCGCGCTACGACAAGGGCGAGACCGAGGCCGAGCGCCGCGCCTACATCAACTGCCCGATGGACCGCGACCGGTACGAGGCCTTCATCGACGCGCTGCTGGCCGCCGAGAAGACCGAATTCCACGAAGGGGAAACCGCCGGCTACTTCGAAGGCTGCCTGCCGATCGAGGTCATGGCCGAACGCGGGCGCGAGACGTTGCGGCACGGGCCGATGAAGCCCGTGGGCCTGACCAACGCTCACCGGCCCGACCAGAAGGCCTATGCGGTCGTCCAGCTGCGCCGCGACAACGCGCTGGGCACGCTCTACAACATCGTCGGCTTCCAGACCAAGATGAAGTACGGCGCGCAAACCTCTGTCCTGCGAATGATTCCCGGGCTGGAGAATGCTCAGTTCGCGCGCCTGGGCGGCATCCACCGCAACACCTTCCTGAACTCGCCCACGCTGCTTGACGACCAGATGCGCCTGCGCTCGCGCCCCCACATCCGTTTTGCGGGGCAGGTCACGGGGGTCGAGGGCTATGTCGAATCCGCCGCGATGGGCCTTCTGGCCGGGCGCCTCGCCGCCGCCGAGGCGAAGGGCCGCCCGCTGGCGCCGCCGCCGCCCGAGACGGCGATGGGGGCGCTGATCCACCACATCACCGGCGGGGCCGAGGCCAAGACCTTCCAGCCGATGAACGTCAACTTCGGGCTCTTCCCGCCGATCGACGCCCGGGGCGGCCGCAAGGGCCGCAAGGACCGCTATAAGGCCTACACCGACCGGGCGAAGGCCGCCTTCGCCGCCTGGCTTGACGGCCAGGCCGCGCTTTACGCGGCCTGATGGCGGTGTAATCTGGCAGCCATGGGCAGCTTCCTCGACAAGGCTTATGGCGCGAAGACGGCCGACGAGGTGCGCCGGCTCTACGACGACTGGTCTGCCAGCTACGAGGACGAGATCGGCGCGGCGGGCTACGCCACGCCCGTCCGGGTGGCCGAGGCGCTGGCCGAAGCGGGGGCGTGGTTCACCGAACCCGTTCTGGACTTCGGCTGCGGCACGGGCCTGGGCGGCAAGGCGCTTTACGACATCGGCTTCGACGTGATCGACGGGGTCGACATCTCGGCCGAGATGCTGGCCCGCGCCGAGGCCAAGGGCCTCTACCGGACGCTGACGCTGATCCGGCCGGACGACCCGCCCCCCGAAGGCTACGGCACCATCGCCGCCATCGGCGTGATCGGCCCCGGCGCCGGGCCGATCGACCTGATCGACCGGCTTCTGGCCGCGCTCGCGCCCGGGGGGCTGCTGGCCTTCTCGCTCAACGACCATGCCCTGTCGCATTTGTGTTCCAGCGCCCCTGACCGCCCGTGGCCTTCGTCACCCGCTTCGCGCCCTCGCCCACCGGCCCCCTGCACCTCGGCCACGCCTATTCGGCGATCCTCGCGCACGATACCGCCCGGGCCGAGGGCGGCAGGTTCCTGCTGAGGATGGAGGATACCGACCTCGACCGCGCGCGGCCCGAACACGAGGCGCAGATCGTCGACGACCTGGCCTGGCTTGGTCTGACCTGGGACGGGCCCATCCATCGCCAGTCCGACCACATCGCCGCCTACAACGCCCGGCTGGAGCCCTTGGCGGCGCGGGGGCTGCTCTATCCCTGCTCCTGCACCCGGTCGGACATCCGCGCCGCGCTGTCGGCCCCGCAGGAGGGGGTCGAATTCAACGTCTACCCCGGCACCTGCCGCGGCCGGCCGATGGCCTCGCGCCGGGCCGGCGATGCGATCCGGCTGGACCTTGCCGCCGCGCTTGATGCGATCGGCACGCCCCTGCCCGCCTTCACCGAAACCGGCCCGGCCCATGCCGGACACCACCGGATCGACCGCGCAGCGGCGCTGGCCCGGATCGGCGACGTGGTGCTCGGCCGCAAGGGCGAGAACATCGTCGCCTATTTCCTCGCCTCGGCCTTCGACGATGCAGACCAGGGGATCACCCATGTCATCCGGGGCGAGGACCTGTTCGACTTCACGCCGGTCCAGGTGATCCTGCAGCGCCTCTTCGGACTGCCGACGCCGGTCTACCATCACCACGCCCTGATCCGCGACGAGGCGGGCCGGCGGCTGGCCAAACGCGACGACGCCCGCGCCATCGCGAAGTACCGCGCCGAGGGCGCGACGCCCGCCGACATCCGGCGGATGGCGGGGCTCTAGGCTTCGGGGCGCAGGATCTCCACCTCGGCGCCCTCCCGCACCGCGGTGTAGAAGCAGCTCCGCCGGTTGGTGTGGCAGGCAGGCCCCGTCTGCTCGACCAGAAGCAGCAGGCAATCGCGGTCGCAGTCGACCCGCAGCTCGACCAGGCGCTGGACGTGGCCCGAAGTCTCGCCCTTGACCCAGAACGCGGCGCGCGAGCGCGACCAGTAAGTGACGCAGCTTGTCTGGAGGGTACGGGCGACGGCCTCGGCGTTCATCCAGGCAACCATCAGCACCTCGCCCGAGGCGTGGTCCTGGGCGATGGCGGGGACAAGGCCGTTCGCATCGTAGCGCAGCGTCGCAGGGTCGAAGGGCATCGGCGCTTTCCTTCCGTTTCGGTCGCGCCTATCTAGGGAAGGTGGAGGCACAAGGGAACCGGCATGAGCGGCGACGGCGACCTCATCAAGCTCTATTCCAGACGCATCCTTGCGCTTGCGGCCGACATTCCCCACGCCGACCGGCTGGCGAACCCGTCGGCCACCGCCAAGCGCCGCTCGCCGCTCTGCGGCTCCACGGTGACCGTGGACGTCGTGGTGGAAGACGGGCGCATCGCCGATTTCGGGCAGGACGTGAAGGCCTGCGCACTGGGCCAGGCTGCCGCCGCGGTGGTGGGCGCGCAGGCCATCGGCCGGACCCGCGCCGAGATCGAGCGGGCCCGCGACGAGCTGCGCGCGATGCTGAAGGACGCGGGGCCGGTGCCCGCGCCGCCGTTCGAGGGCTTCGAGGTGCTGCTGCCCGCGCGTGACTACCGCAACCGCCACGCCTCGATCCTGCTGTCGCTGGAGGCGACCGCCGAGGCGATGGAGAAGGCCGAAGCCCGCGTGGCGGGCTGAGGCGGATCGGCGTCCGCCCTCAGGTCACTTGAACTTCCAACCGCAACTCTCGAAGAATTCGCGGATGTCGGGTGTCATGAACCCCTTTCCCGTGGCCAGCTGCGGCAGGTCGAAGCCGCCACCGGTGTTGACCTCGATCAGCACCGGTCCGTCGGCGGTAACGGCGATATCCATGGACTGGTAGCGCAGCGGCGCAAACACCCACGCGCAGGAACGCGCCAGGTCCAGCACCCGGCCCCAGAGCGGCAGTTCGGCGCCGATCAGCACCGCCCCGGTTTCGGGGTGCGTCTCGTGGTCGACCGTCTCGAAGGGCGTCTTGGTCTTCGCGGTCACCAGGCGCCCGGTCTCGACCTCGATGCCGCAGGCGACGTTTCCCTTCCGCCAGAAGCTGTCGGCGATGTTGCCGCGCGCCGGTATCTTCAGGACGGCGACCGGCACCCGAACCTCTGTCGGCGTGACCAGGACCACGGCGCGCACCGTCGCCACCGCCCCGGTGAAGGCGTCGAAGAACGGATGGTTCCGCACCACCGGCTGGAGGATGTAGCTGTTCCCGCCGAGGAAGCCGGTCCAGAACGCGTCGAGCGTCAGCCGCCCCTCGCCGGCAAGCTCCACCCCCTCGGCATCGCCGGACAGCATCTGGAACACGCCCGCACCGATGATCCCGCGGTTGACCTTGCCGAACAGCGGGAACCGCGCCTCGCGGGTGACGAAGGTGCGCAGGTCGTCGAGCGTAGTGATCTTTCGGGTTCCCGGATAGGCCCTGAGGCCCGGGTCGATCACTGCCAGCGTCTCGGGCACCGACACCCCGGATTCCCGGGCGAGGATGTGGTTGGCCAGCCATTTGTCCTCGGTCGTGGCCTGCCAGGTCATGTCGCAGCAGCGCTGCGTGATCGTCCAGTG
>JALORM010000296.1 GCA_025458985.1 Paracoccaceae bacterium
TTCCGACAGCTGGATGCGGGCCGAGTTGTAGGCGACGCCGATGGTGATGAGGACGGCAATGGTGACGTAGATCGTCGTCATGTAGCCGACGTTCTGGGCGATCGTCTCCTGGAACGACCGGCGCGTCTCGGTCAGCTGGATCAGGCCCGACAAGGCCGGGGTCGCCTTGATCGCGGCGTGCAGGTCAGGCAGCCGCGCGTCGTCGAGCGTGACGTTGACGGCTGACAGCCGCGGCGCCTGACGGAAAAGGCGGTTCAGCGTCTCCATGTCCATGTAGGCGCCCAGGCCGAAATACTGGGTGACGGTGCCCGAAACGGGAAGCTCAAGCTGCGCGGCCAGCGTCTCGGCCAGCAGGATGCCCCCCGGCGGCGGCTCCACCACCCGGCCCGAGCCGTCGACGATCCGGCTGAGGTCGGTGCCGGGGGGACGCGCCTCGATCGGCACGCGCTTCGACAGGTGTCCGTGCCGCAGCTCCGCTGGGGCGTATTGCTGCGGCTCGGCGGCAAGAACGCCCGGAAGCTGCCGCGCCTCTTCCAGCGCGGACAGCGCCACATCCTGCGGCACCATCAGGATCGCGTCCTGGCGGTTCGCCTGGAAGAAGGCGGTGTCGACGATCTCGTCGAGGCTGGCCGTGAAGAAGCTCGAGGCCACGAGGATCGCCACGGCCAGCGCCATCCCAAGCGCGGAAAGCCCGGTCCGGACCGGCCAGCGCATGAGCGACCGAAGGACCATCATCGCGGGCTGCGACAGGCGGATCGCGTGGAACAGCCGGTCGGCAAGGCTCTGGCGGAACCGCGGCGGGGCGGGGGGCAGCATGGCGACGGCGGGGGGCAGGCGCGCGGCGCGCAGGGCGCTCTGCACGGCGCCGAGCGCGGCGGTGGCCACGGCCAGAAGCCCCGAGACGGCATAGGCCGTCCAGGTCATCCGGAAGATCAGGTAGGGGAAATCGAAGAACCGCGCGTATTGCCAGGCAAGCGCCCAGGTCAGCCAGCTTCCCGCAAGCCAGCCGATGCCGACGCCCACCAGCGCGACAAGCGCCGCGAGCATCAGGTAGTGGAGCGCGACGGCCCAGTCGGAATAGCCGATCGCCTTCAGAAGTCCGATCTCGCTGCGTTCGAGGAACACGATCCGGCCCACGACCATGTTCACGAGGAAGGCCGAGATGCCGAAGAAGATCGGCGGCAGGATCACCGACATCGACCGGAGCTGCTGAAGCTCGGCGTCGATGAAACTGTGCGATTCCTGCCCCTTGCGGCCATAGGCGCCGCTGCCGCCATAGGGCTCCAGAAGCTCGTCGAGGCGGTCGATCACCTCGTCCTCGTCAGCCCCGGCCGTGAGAGTCAGCGACAGGCTGTCGAAGGCGCCCGTCATGTCGAAGGCGGCCGCGGCGGCGCGTTCGGGCATGTAGATGATGGCAAAGCCCCCGTTGTCGGGCATCAGCCCGCCGGGAGGCAGGGTGTAGATGAATTCGGGGCTGAGGAAGGTGCCGGTGACCGTCAGCGTCCGAAGCGAGCCGTTCAGGTTTGCCTGGAACGTGTCGCCGATGCGGAAACCGTTCGCCTCGGCGAAGGGTTCGTTCACCATCACCTCGCCCGCGGCATCGGGGCTGGGCAGGGTTCCCGACCTCAGGATCGGGGTGTTGAGCCGCGGCAGGCCGTCGGGCGGCAGCGAGAGGATGCGGCCCGCGGCCGTCTCGACCCGCTCCGGCAGGTCGAGGATCGCGCTGCCCGCAACCCGCGGCTCGACCGCCGAGACGCCCGGGATTGCGGCGATCTCGGGCACCAGCGTCAGCGGCGCGCGCCGGGCCTGGGCGAAGACGTCGGCAAAGCGGTAGCGGTCGTAGTAGGCGGTGCGCGTCTCCTCCAGCGCGCGCGACATCCCGAAGGTGGTCATCAGGATCGCCACACCGCAGGCCAGCACCAGCGCGATGGCCAGTGCCTGCGCCCAGAGCCGGCGGAAGTCGCGAAGCAGTTTCCTGTCCAGCGCGTCCATCGCCTCCTACCAGTCGATCCCGGAGGGCGGGACCGGTGCGTCGTTCACCTCGACCCGCTCGACCCGGCCGTCGCGGAACCAGATGGTGCGGTCGGCCATGCGGCGGATCTCGGCGTTGTGGGTGATGACCGCCGTGGTCGTCCCGAAGCGCTCGTTGACGGTCTTGAGCGCGGTCAGGACCTGCACGCCGGTCTTGCTATCGAGCGCGCCGGTCGGCTCGTCACAAAGCAGGATGTCCGGTCGCTTGGCAATGGCCCGCGCGATGGCGACGCGCTGCTGTTCGCCGCCCGAAAGCTCGGCCGGGAAGTGGTCGGTCCGATGGGTCATGCCGACCAGCGCCAGCGCCTCGGCCGGGTCCATCGGGTCCGCGGCGACGTCGGTCACCAGCTGCACGTTCTCGCGCGCCGAGAGCGACGCGACGAGGTTGTAGAACTGGAACACGAAGCCGACATGGTCGCGGCGGAACCGCGTCAGCTGGGCGTCGGACATGCCGGTCAGGTCGTGATCGGTGAAGCGCACCGTCCCAGAGGTCGGCCGGTCGAGCCCGCCAAGGATGTTCAGAAGCGTCGACTTGCCCGACCCTGAAGGTCCCAGCAGCACCGCAAACTCGCCTGCGAACAGGTCGAGCGTCACCCCGTCGAGCGCCCGGATCTGCTCGGCCCCGGTGTCGTAGACCTTGGTCAGGCCTTCGGTATGAAAGACCGGTTCGGGCGCGCGCGTGTCCATCACCGGACAGGATGCCCGGGCGGACCGGCGCCTGCCTTGATCCGGGTCATGGTATCAGGACCGTGGCGCCCGTGGTCTGCCGTGCCTCCAGCGCGCGGTGCGACTCGGCGACCTCGGCCAGCGGGAACCGCTGGTCGATCCGGATGCGGACCTTGCCCGATGCCACCATGTCGAAGAGCTCGCGCGCCATCTGCTGGCAGGTCGCGTGATCGGCGATATGCGCGAACAGGGTCGGGCGGGTGATCTTCAGCGATCCCTTGGCGGCCAGCCGCTGCAGGTCGAACGGCGGGACCGGCCCCGAGGCCGATCCGAAGAGGATCATCATGCCCAGCGGCCTCAGGCAGTCGAGCGACCCGTCGAACGTGTCCTTGCCGACCGAGTCCATCACCGCGTCGACGCCCTTGCCGCCGGTGATCTCCCTCACCCGGGCGACGAAGTCCTCGGTACGGTAGTTGATCGTGTGCGCCGCCCCGTGTTCGGCGGCCAGCGCGCATTTCTCGTCGGACCCCGCGGTGCCGATGAGGGTGATCCCCTCGGCCCGCGCCCACTGGCAGGCGATCAGGCCCACACCCCCTGCCGCGGCATGGAACAGGACCGTGTCGCCGGCCTTGAGGGGCGTCGTGCGGCGAAAGAGGTAGTGCACCGTCATCCCCTTCAGCATCATCGCCGCGCCTTCCTCGAACGAGATGGCGTCGGGCAGGGGGCAGACCTGCTGGGCGGGCATGACGCGTGCCTCGGCATAGGCGCCGGGGGGCTGGCAGGCGTAGGCTGCTCGGTCGCCGGGCTTGAGGTGCGTCACCCCGTCGCCGACAGCCTCGACCACGCCCGCGGCCTCCATCCCCAGCGCCGCGGGGTAGTCGAGCTTGTAGAGGCCGGTGCGCTGGTAGACGTCGATGAAGTTGAGCCCGATGGCGTGGTGGCGGATGCGGATCTGGCCGGGGCCGGGCTCGCCCACCGTGCGGTCGACGATCTTCAAGGCCTCAGGCCCCCCCGGGGCCTCGATCACGGCGGTTCGGGCGGTGGTCATGGCCTGTCCTCCTGCTGGCCGCTCCGAGAGTGACAGAGCACGCCGCAGGGTCAAGACGCAGAGG
>JALORM010000011.1 GCA_025458985.1 Paracoccaceae bacterium
GGCCGGCGACGAAATCCGCATCGCGGGCACGGTGGGCGAGTTCACGCCCGGCGGCGCGGCCTCGGGCAACCAGTCCACCACGCAGCTGTCGTCCGTCACGAGCATCACCGTGCTGAGCCAGGGCAACGCCCTGCCCGAGGCGGTGAGGATCGGCGAGGGCGGCCGGGCCATTCCGACCGAGTCCATCGACGACGATCCGGCCACGTCGGACATCGCCGCCGACGGCCTCGATTTCTTCGAAAGCCTCGAAGGCATGCGGGTGTCGGTCGACAACCTGCGCGTGACCGAGGGCACCAATGACTTCGGCGAGGTCTTCGGCGTCTCGGGCGCGGCCACGGGCCTGTCGGACCGCGGCACGCTGAACATCGCGCCCGACGACTTCAACCCCGAGCGCATCCAGTTCAACTTCGACAGCGGCATCTTTGCGGGGCCGGCGCCTCTGGTGGACGTGGGCGACACCATCGCGAACGTGACGGGCGTGCTATCCTACGCCTTCGGCAACTACGAGATCCTGCCGACCCAGGCGCTGGGTGCGATCACCGATGGCGGGTTGGCAGCCGAGACCACCTCCATCGCGGCGTCGGCGACGCAGCTGACCATCGCCAGCTACAACGTCCTGAACCTCGATCCCAACGATGCCGACGGGGACATGGACATCGCCAACGGCCGCTTCGACGCCATCGCGCGCCACATCGTGCAGAACATGGGCAATCCCGACATCCTCGGCCTGCAGGAGGTGCAGGACAACTCGGGCAGCGCGAACGACGGGACGATCTCGGCAAGTCTGACGCTCCAGACCCTGATCGACGCCATCGACCGTCTGGACGACGGGCTGGTCAACGGCACGAGCGGTTACGCCTTCATCGACAACACGTTCATCGCGGACGGGCTGTCGGGCGGCCAGCCCGGGGCGAACATCCGGACCGCGTTCCTGTACCGGACCGACCGCGTCGACCTTGTGGACGGGTCGGTGCGGACGGTGGGCACGCAGGGCCCGGGCGGCACGTTCGAGGACGCGCGCCTGCCGCTGATCGCCGACTTCGCGTTCAACGGCCAGACCGTGACGGTCTTCAACAACCACTTCTCGTCCAAGGGCGGCTCGACCCCGATCATGGGCACCACCCAGCCGTTCGAGGAGCTGCAGAACGACCCGGCCGTGAACGGCAGTCTCGACCAGCGGCTGGCGCAGGCATCCGCAGTCGCCCTGGCGGTGGAGGAGCTTCTGTCGGCCGACCCCAATGCGCGGATCGCCGTCGTGGGCGACTTCAACGAGTTCGAGTTCGTCCGCCCCCTGGAAATCCTCGAGGAGGCGGGGCTGACGAACCTGACCAACACCCTGCCCGAGAACGAGCGCTACAGCTTCATCTTTCAGGGCAACAGCCAGTCGCTGGACCACATCCTCGTCAGCGATGCGCTGGCCGGCGGCGCGCAGTTCGACGCGGTGCATGTGAACAGCGAGTTCGCCGTCACTCGCCGACATCACCGTGGAGGGGGAAACCGCGCGCGAGCGCCTGGGCCTGCTGTCCTTCGAGGAACGGCTCGACTTCGCCGACGTGACCCTGCGATCCGAGGGGCCGGGGCTCGACCTTCTGGTCGCCACAGGCGGCACGCTCGGCGTGTCGTCGCGCGGCGAGAGGCTGTCGGACCGCGCCGAGATCAACGCCGACGAGTTCCTGTTCATCGACCTCGGTGGCGATGCCGAGAGGTTCTCGGCGGACTTCGCCGGGCGCGGGGGCAAGGTGAACCTGGCGTTCTTCGATGACGGGCAGCTGGTGGCCGAGGATACCTTCGTTCTGTCTTCGGACGGCACGGTCGCGTACGACACGGGCCTGCTGTTCGACGAGGTCCGCATCTCGGACGGCGGGCGAAACGGGCTGAGGCTCGAGGGCTTCGATTTCGACCGGCTGATCGAGGACGACAGCTTCGTCCTCACAGCATCGGGCCCGATCGTTGCCGACTACGGCCTCCTGTGAAGCCGCGGCGTGAACACGGGCACGAACACGCGCCCGTGTTCACGCCGTATTCGGAAACCTGCTAGACAATCGCGAAATGCGGCCGGAAGGCCCGCGATCCGGAGAGCGATGCCGCGATGACCCCCGATGCCGACAGCCGCGGCCGTGCCGAACTCGCCGCCGCGCGCCGGGGGGTGCGGGGCCTCGTCTGGGCCGCGGCGCTGTTCAGCGTGTTCGTCAACCTGCTGATGCTGACGGGCCCGATCTACATGCTGCAGGTCTACGACCGGGTACTGGGCAGCCGGTCCGAGGCGACGCTGGTCGCGCTGACGCTGATCGTCGTCTACCTCTACGGCCTGATGGCGCTTCTGGACCTCGCCCGCGGGCGGCTGATGGCGCGGGCGGCGGCACGGCTGAAGATGGCGCTGGAAGGCCGGGTGTTCCGCGCCGTCCTGCGCCGGTCGGCGGTCCTGGGCGAGAGGTCGGCACCGCAGCCGGGGTCCTTGCGCGACCTCGATTCTGTCCATCGGATGACCGCGTCCCCCGCGCTTGCCGCCTTGTTCGACCTGCCGTGGACGCCCGTGTTCCTGGCCGGCATCTTCCTGTTCCACCCCTGGCTCGGCTGGCTGGCGGTCTCGGGCGGCGGGGTGCTGATGGTCTTCACCTTTGCCAACCAGTCCCTCACCCGCCGGCCCGTGGCCGAGGCCGCGCAAGCCGGCGAGGCCGCCGAACGCATGGGCGAACAGCTTCGGTCCGAGGCCGAAACGGTGCAGAGCCTGGGCATGACCGGCGCCGTGTTCGCAAGGTGGGAAGGGCTTCGCGCCCGCGCCATGGACGCGCAGCTGGCCGGCACCGACCGGGGCGGCCTGTTCGGCGCAGGCACCAAGGCGATGCGGCTGTTCCTGCAGTCGGCGATGCTGGGACTGGGGGCGTTCCTTGTCCTGCGCGGCGAACTCTCGGCCGGCGCGATGATCGCGGCGTCCATCCTGATGGGCCGCGCGCTGGCGCCGGTCGAGCAGGCCATCGGCGGCTGGGACGCGATCCACCGCGGACGGCAGGGCTGGCGGGCGCTCGCGCGGCTTCTGGGCGAGGTGCCGCCCGAGCCGAAGCGCACCGCGATGCCCGTGCCTGCGGCACGGCTGATCGCCGACAACCTGTCGGTGGTGCCTCCGGGAGAGAAGATCGCGACCCTGCGCATGGTGTCGTTCACCCTCGAACCCGGCCAGGCGCTGGGGGTGATCGGGCAATCGGGGTCGGGCAAGACAACGCTCGCCCGTGCGGTCAACGGTGTCTGGGGGGCCGCCGCCGGACGGCTGCGCCTGGGCGGCGTGCCGGTCGAGCAGTACGACCCTGACCGGCTTGGCCGCCTGATCGGCCATCTGCCGCAGCGGGTGACGCTGTTCGACGGCACGATTGCCGAGAACATCGCCCGCTTCGATCCCGACGCGCGGGACGAGGACATCGTGCGCGCCGCACAGCGCGCCGCGGCGCACGAGATGATCGTGAACTTCCCCGACGGCTACGACACCCGCGTGACGGCCGCTGGCGGGCGGCTGTCGGGCGGACAGATCCAGCGCATCGGCCTCGCCCGGGCCCTCTACGGCGATCCGGTGCTCCTGGTGCTCGACGAGCCCAATTCGAACCTCGACAACGAGGGCAGCGAGGCCCTGAACGCTGCGATCCGCGCAGCCAAGGCGGACGGGCGGTCGGTCATCATCATGGCGCACCGGCCGGCCGCGATCCGGGAATGCGACCTGATCCTGATCCTGGACGGCGGCCAGCGCCGCGCCTTCGGCCCGCGAGACGAGGTTCTGAAGCAGAACCTGCAGAACTTCGGGGATGTGCGCGGCTTCGCACCGGGGGGCGTGCGATGACGGCGCCGCGCCCCCCGTCCGCCCGCGGCTCGCTTGTGCTGGGCTTTCTCGGGCTTCTGGCGCTGGTCGGCGGTTTCGGCACCTGGGGGGTGACCGCCACCCTGTCGGGTGCCGTCATTGCCTCGGGGCAGGTCGAGGTCGACCAGAACCGCCAGACCGTGCAGCACCTCGACGGCGGGACCGTGGCCGAGGTCCTGGTGCGCGAAGGCGACCGGGTGGACCGGAATGCGCCGCTCGTGCGGCTCGACGCGACCCTTCTGACGTCCGAGCTGGCCATCGTCGAGGGGCAGCTCTTCGAACTGATCGCCCGCCGCGGGCGGCTCGAAGCGGAGCGTGACGGGCTGGCCGAAGTCGCCTTCGACTCCGAACTGGCGGCCGCCGCCGCCACCCGCCCCGAGGTCGCCGCCCAGATGGAGGGCCAGCGGCGCCTGCACGCCACCCGCCGCGACGCGCTGGCGCAGGAGACCGACCAGCTGGGCAAGCGCCGCGGCCAGATCGAAACCCAGATCGAAGGCATCCGCGCCCAGCGCGCCGCCCTGGACGAGCAGCTGCGCCTGATCGGGCTGGAACTGGCCGACCAGCAGTCGCTTCTGGATCGTGGGCTGGCACAGGCGCCGCGGGTGCTGGCGCTGCAGCGCGAGGCGGCGCGGCTCGAAGGGCTTCGCGGTGAGCTGATCGCCGCGGAGGGCGAGGCCGAGGGCCGCATCACCGAGATCGGGATCGAGATCCTGCGGCTCGACACCCGCCTGAGGGAAGAGGCGCAGACCGCCCTGCGCGACATCGAGGCGCGCGAGATCGAACTGGCCGAACGGCGGCGATCGCTGCGCGACCGGATCGCGCGGCTCGACGTGCGCGCGCCGGTGGCCGGCACCGTCTACGGCCTTCAGGTGTTCGGCCCCGGTGCCGTGCTGCGCCCGGCCGATCCGCTCCTGTCCATCGTCCCCGATGGGCGCCCGCTGATCGTGACGGCCCGCGTGCCGGTCGTGGCGATCGACGAGGTGACGCCGGGGCAGGTCACCACGGTCAAGTTTCCCGCCTTCGACCAGCGCACGAGTCCCGACATCATGGGCACCGTCACGCGGCTGTCCGCCGACGCCTTCGTCGACCAGACAACCCAGCAGGCGTTCTACCGCGCCGAGATCACGCTGTCGCAGGAGGAACTTGCCAAGCTCGGGCAGGTCACGCTGGTGCCGGGCATGCCGGTCGAGGCCTACATCCGCACCCGCGACCGCAGCCCCTTCGCCTACCTCGCCCGGCCGCTGATGGTCTACTTCGATCGGGCCTTCCGCGAAAGCTGAGGACGCCCGGGGCCCGCGGCACTCGCGCTCTCTGCCGCCCGAGCGCCCTGCGGCGCCCGAAGACATCCGCCGGAATGACCGCAGACCGGCCGCGCGATCCGGGCGGGAGCGCCGCCCCCGGTCATCCGCCGGCGGGCCGAACGGCGGACCTCAGACGACCTCGGAAAGCGAACGCCGGTCCGTGGCCAGATCGGCCAGAAGGGACGCGTGCACGTCAAGTGCGTCGATCACGGGAAACCCGGGATCGCGCCCGTCGAACGCCAGCATGAGATCCGTCCCGGCAAGCGCGATCGCATCGGCGCCGCGCACCATCATGGCGCGTCCGGCATCGAATAGCCGCTGGCGGGTGGCGTCGTCGCACCGTCCCTCGACGGCCATGTCCTGATACGCCGTCCCCACGGTCTCGACGTCGTCCGGGACAAGGACCTTCGTGCGCCGCATCTGGCCGAAGAGCCGCGAGCGCATGGCTCCGGCGGTACCAAGAAGCCCGACCCTCCGGAAACCGCGGTCCGCACAGAAGTGGTCCAGAGGGGCAATCGCCGACAGCAGCGGCAACGGGCTGAGGGCGACCGTCTCCGACCAGCAGAAATGCGGGCCGATGGCGGTGATGCTGGCAAAGTCGGCGCCTGCGGATTTCAGGCGGTGCAGCAGACCGGCGAAGACTTCGGCCTGTGCCTCTATCCGGCCCGAGAGGCTGTTGGCGAGGACCTCGCGAATGTCTGCCTCCACCATGGTCAGGTCGAGCCGGCGCCCACGTTCCGCGGCGACCTGCGTCAGCCGCCGGTAGTAGCCGATCGTGGCGGCGGGCCCCAGCCCGGTGATCAGGCCGACATGCATCCGGTCAACCCCCTTGGCTGGCACGCTTGAATTGGGTCACTCATGGGTGAAGCGTCCTTGTCGCGACGGCACAGCGTCCTTCGTGGTGCGCGCGTCATCCTTCCGGGCGGAGCGCGTCCCCGATCCGCACGATCTCGCTCACCAGCAGGTCCAGGTCGCTTAGGCGGGTGCGATGGTTGCAGATCGCCACGCGCAGCGCGTGCCTCCCGGCAAGCGCCGTGTCGGACAGGACCGCAGTTCCGTCCTCCTGCAGGCGCAACATGATCTCGACGTTCAGGGCCTTGCACGCGACGTCGTCGAGGCCGCCGGGATCGTACCGCAAACAGACGATGTTGAGGACCTGCGGCGCGGCCAGCGTGAGGCGGGGATGCGCGTCGACCAGCTCGGCGAGGTGCCGAGCCTGCCCGATGTTCTGATCGATCAGGCGGCCGAACCGTTCGGCGCCGTGTTCCTTCAGCATCATCCAGACCTTCAGCGCGCGGAAACTGCGCGTCGTCTCCGGGCTCAGGTGGTGAAGCCACGGCCCGGCCGCGACGCCGCGCGGCGCGGGTTCGAGGTATTCCGGCATGGTCGCATAGGCCTGCCGGAGGCGCGCACCGTCGCGGACCAGCACGCAGCCGACGGAGAATGGCGCGTGGAGCCACTTGTGCGGGTCGAGCGCCAGCGAGTCTGCGCGCGCCAGCCCCGCGACGAGTGGCGCGTTCCGCGGGGCGATGGCGACAAGCGCGCCGATGCAGCCGTCGACGTGCAGCCAGAGGTCCTCGGCCGCGCAGAGGTCGGCCAGCGCGACGAGGTCGTCGACGGCACCTGTGTTCACGCTGCCGGCGCTGGCGATGACGCAGGCGGGGCGGAATCCCGCGGCGCGGTCCTCGGCGATGGCCGCGCGCAGATGGTCGATGTCGATGCGGAAGCCGGCATCGACGGGAATGCGGCGCAGCGCGCGGTTGCCGAGGCCAAGCGCCTCCAGCGCCTTGCGATGGCAGCTGTGCACCTGGTCCGATCCGTAGAAGCGCAGGGGAACGGGAATGGCCGCGACCCCGTCCTCGCGCACGTCGATCCCCGCCATGGCATTGCGGGCGACGGTCAGCCCGATGAGGTTCGCGGCCGACCCGCCTTCGACGAGGGTGCCGTCTGCGCTGTCGGGCATCCCGACCATCTCGCGCAGCCAGCCGACCACCTGCCTGTCGATCAGCACCGCGGCGTGGTCGCCCCCGCCGAGGTTGGACCCCTGGATGCCGGCCAGGAAATCGGCCAGCGCGCCGGTGTAGCTGCCCGAGCCCATGAACCAGGCCCAGAAGCGCGGATGGGTGTTGCCCATCGGGTAGGTCATCACGGTCTCGCGCAGTCCGTCCAGCACCTGCCCGAGCGGTGTCGGACCCTGCGGGAGGGGCGTCGCGAAGGAGGCCCGGATGTCCTCGGGCATCGTCCGCCACACCGGCCGCTCGCGCAGTCCGGCAAGGTTGCGCACCGCGTCGGAGACCATCAGGGTTGCCAGGCGCTCGACCTCGGCCCAGTCGGCCGGGTCGAGCGTTTCTTCCTGCAGGGATTGCTGGGCGTCGCGCATCGCGGTCAGGCCGCAAAGCAGGTGCTGGAGGTCGACCGCGAGAGGGCCCATTCCTCGTCGTCCATTTCGGCCTCGATGCCGTCGAAGAGCGGCGTCGAAAGGTACCGCTCGCCCGTGTCGGGCAGCATAGCAAGGATCACCGATCCGGCCGGCGCGCGCTCGGCGATCTGCCGGGCGACGGCGAAGGTGGCCCCCGCCGAGATGCCGACGAATAGCCCCTCCCGCCGCGCAAGTTCGCGCGCCCAGCGGATACCCTCCGGTCCGGAAACCTTGACCACGTCATCATAGAGCCGGCCATCGACCGCCTCCTGCAGCACCTTGGGAATGAAGTCGGGGGTCCACCCCTGGATCGGGTGCGGCTCGAAGGCAGGATGCCCCGAGGACGGCGCGCCGTCCGGGTCGCGTGCCTGAGGAATCCCGCTCGTGATCAGTGCCGCGTTCGCTGGCTCGACCAGGGCGATCTTCGTCTCTGGCCGGGCATCCCGCAGCACGCGCCCGACCCCGGTCGCCGTGCCGCCCGTGCCGTAGCCGGTCACGAACCAGTCCAGCCGCTGCCCGGCGAAGTCGCCGAGGATCTCGCGGGCCGTCGTGGCCGCGTGGATGTCGGCGTTGGCCGTGGTCTCGAACTGGCGGGCGAGGAACCAGCCGTTCGCCTCGGCAAGCTCGACCGCCTTGCGGTACATCCCGTAGCCCTTTTCGGCGCGCGGCGTCAGCACGACCTTCGCGCCGAGCATCCGCATGAGCTTGCGGCGCTCGACCGAGAAGCTGTCGGCCATGGTCACGACCAGCGGATACCCTCGCTGCGCGCAGACGATGGCAAGGCCGATCCCGGTGTTGCCGCTGGTCGCCTCGATCACGGTCTGGCCGGGCTTGAGCAGGCCGCGCCGTTCGGCATCCTCGATGATGTTCACGGCCAGCCGGTCCTTGACCGATCCGGCCGGATTGAAGAACTCGGCCTTCACGTACAGCGTCCGTCCGTCGACCCCGAGGGCGTTGATGCGGATGACCGGGGTGTTGCCGATGGTGTCCAGAACGCTGTCGTAGAGGCGGCCGCGACCCTCGGTGGTGCGAAGAGGATTGGTCTGCATGATCGGTTCCTTTCGGAGGAATGCTGCCCGGCCCGCGAAGCGGCCCGGGCAGGGGGTGATCAGTTGGTCCCGCGCGGATCGTCGGCGGGGTCGACGTAGGTGATCCCGAACGGGCCGACCGCATTGATCTGCACGACGGTCTCTTCCTTGGTCCAGGCGAAGTGCGCCATTCCCGCCGGAAGGTGCACGAAGCTGCCGGGCGCGAGGATGGGCGCCTCGGCCCGATCCAGCGCCTCTCCCGCGCCCATGCCGAAGCCACCGGAGATGACGGTGACAATCTCGTCTTCGGGATGCAGGTGGGGCGGGATCTCGTAGCCGGCCGGGAACTTCAGCCGCATCACGAATGGCCCCGGCTCGGCAGGGTTGCCATGCAGGACGGCGAACTCGGCACCCTCGGGCAGCGTGGCCGGGCCGGGGGCAAAGGTGATGTCCTCGACCGGGGCCGCCGTGTGGTGAAGCTCACCGTCATGGGCGCTACCCGGCACCGAAAGGAGCACCAGCGCCCCGAGGCCAAGGGCTGTCGTCGCGACGAGGGCCGGATTGTAGAAGGACGTCTTCATCTGTTTCTCCACTTGTCTGATTGCCCTGCGCGGCCGGTCGCGGACTGCCGCCAGCGGGAAAGCGCAGGAACCGGATCGTTCCGGCCGTCCCCTGTGCTAGAGTGTCGGTGACGGAACAGTCGTGGAAAGCACCGTGGAAATCGCCATGGGATCGCAGAGCCGCGCCCTCGTCGCGGACGGGTCCGCGCTGTCGATCCGGATGATGGGCAGGATGCGCATGGAGCGCGACGGCCGGTCGGTCGACCTGCCGGCCTCGCGCAAGCTGCGCGCCCTTCTTGCCTATGTTGCGCTTGCCGATCACCCGGTCGGCCGCAGTCGCCTGTGCGAGTTGATGGGTGACCTGCCCAGCGATCCGCGGGGAGAGCTGCGCTGGTACCTGAGCAAGCTGCGCGGGGTCCTCGGCCGGCGCGTCGTCACTGCGGAAGACATGGTCTCGCTGGACCTTGCGGATGTGGAGGTCGACGCGATCGAGATCGACCGGGCGGTCCGGAGCGGCCTCCAGACCGCAGAGACCGGCCTGTTGCAGGGGCTGCTGCAGCTGTTCGCCGGCGACTTCCTGGAAGGGCTGGACCTGAACCGCAGCCCGCAGCTTGACCATTGGCTCACCACCGTGCGCCGGCACTTCCGGTCGTGCCATGCCGCGGTCCTCGCGCAGCTGGTCGGACGGCTTCCCGCCGCCGACGCCGAGCGCAGGCGCCTGTGCGAGGCCTGGGTTGGGGTCGCGCCCTTCGACCTGCGGGCACAGGCCACCTTGCTGGCGGCCCTGCCCCAGGCCGAGGCCGAGCGCCACCTTGCCGCCGCCGTGCGCCTGTTCGAAGCCGAGGACATGGACCCCGCCCCCCTTCGTCTGGCCTGGCGCGGGCTGCGGGCAGCCCCGGCCGCCGGGGTGGCAGCCACGGACCTGGTGGCCCCGTCTGCAGCCGGCCCCGCCGACGAGATCGCGCCCGGCCGGGCCGCGCTTGCGGTGATGCCGTTCAGCGAACCCGGAACCCCAGAGGCCCAGGCCGGGCTGGGCGCCGGGTTGACGCGCGACATCATCGCCCGTCTGGCCAGGCTGCGGTCGATGTTCGTCATTGCCCAGGGGTCGGTCTTCGCCCTGGCCGAACGCGGATTGGGCGCGCAGGACGCCGCCGAACGGCTGCGCGTCGACTATGTCGCCAGCGGGGTCGTCAGGCGCCGCGACAGGCACATCGTGGTGGCTGTCGAACTGGTCGACACCCGCACGCAGCGCATCGTCTGGTCGGAGGACTACGAAACCGCCGACGGCGACGCCTTCGATGTCCTCGACCGGATCGGGGATGCCATCGTCTGGGCAGTCGCCAGCGAGGTCGAGACCGCCGAGAAAAACCGCGCGATCCTGAAGCCGCCGAACTCGCTGACCGCCTGGGAGGCGTACCACCGCGGCCTGTGGCACATGTACCGCTTCACCAAGGCCGACAACCGTCAGGCTCAGGGCTACTTCAGCCGTTCGATCGCCGCCGACCCGACGTTTTCGCGCGCCCATGCGGGCCTGTCCTTCACGCATTGGCAGAACGCCTTCCAGGACTGGGAAGACCGGGCCATCGAAACCGACCTGGCCTACCACACGGCACGCCGCAGCCTGCTAGCGGACGATCATGATCCGTCGGCGCACTGGGCGATGGGCCGTGCGCTCTGGCTGCGCCGGGACCAGTCTCAGGCTGTCGCCGAGCTTGACCAGGCGGTCGAACTCAGCCCGAACTTCGCGCCCGGGCACTATGCCCTGTCCTTCGTGCACGCGCAGTCCGGAGACCCGCAATCGGCACTGTCCTCGGCCGAGTATTCACAAAGGCTCAGCCCGTTCGACCCGCTGCTCTTCGGCATTCTCGGTGCAAAGGCGCTGGCTCATGTCCGGCTGGGACATTTCGAGGAAGCTGCCGAGTGGGCGCTGAAGGCGGTCGCTCGGCCGAACGCCCACGTCCTCATCCAGCAGATCGCCGCGCTTTGCCTCGCGCTGTCCGGGCGCATCGCCGAGGCGCAGACGGTCGCGGCGGCGGTTCGGACGGCAACCCCGAACTGCCGTGTCGACGATTTTCTGAGGGCGTTCAAGTTTCCCTCCGAGACCGAGGCAGTGTTCCGCAAGGCGGCCGCAAGGATCGATCTGACCTGATCGCCGCTGCCGGCCTGGGACATGGGCGGTGGCGTTCTTGGCACTCGCCATCTTTCCCCTGACCGACAAGGCCGCGCCCGCCCCCTGGCATGTCCCGGCCGCCGGCGGCCCCGCCTTGCCGATCACGATCACGATCGCGAGACCCGGGCCCCCCGCCTGGTAACACGCAGGCCGCCGCTATCGAACCGCAGTCTGCACGGCCGTGGCCGGCCGCCCGGAACAAGGAGTCCCATCGAATGATCCGCAAAACCGCGTTCGCCCTCGCCCTTGCCGCCATGACCGCCGTGGCCGCACCTGCCGTCGCGGGCGAACAGTACGTCGATGCCACCGGCTTTGCGGTGTCGGGCTACGATGTCGTGTCCTACTTCGACCTGCCGCAATCGGCCGTCGGCGAGCCGCAGCAAAGCCCTCTGGCGGGATCCGCGTCGATCACGGCCGAGTACAACGGCGCGCGCTTCGCCTTCGCGACAGAGGCGAACCGCGACCGGTTCCTGGCCGACCCCGCCCGCTACGTGCCGCAGTATGACGGGCACTGCGCCTACGGTGTGGCGCAGGGAGGCAAGGTGCCGGGCAATCCGACGCTCTGGCGCATCGTCGACGACCGGCTCTACCTCAACATCACGCCGAACGTGGTGGGCTTCTGGGAAGCCGACATTCCCGGCAATCTCAGGACCTCCGAGGCAAACTGGCAGACGCTCGAGCCGCAGGCCGCGTCCGACATGGCGATTCCGAAGTTCACCTCGGCGGCGCCGGTGACGAACTGACGGCGTGGGCCGCGGTCCCGGCCCTGCGGCGCCACCCCTGCGCCGGACCCCCGGCCGGGGCAGCGGCCCGGGCGTGACCGAGTTGCACCCGGCCCGCAGGCCTGTCACCACTTCGAGCGTGCCCGCAACCCGGGGTCAGGCAGGCGGCGCATCGCGGTGGCGCCGCCCCGACCTCAGGCCGGGCGGGCCACCGGCGCGGCAGTCCGCGCGCCTCACCGACGGAGAGTTCGAGGCATGACAATCGAGGCGGCGCCCACGGGCGCGGACATCATCGGCGCAGCCCTTGCGGGGGCCGGGGCGACGCATGCCTTCGGCATTCCCGGCGGCGAGGTGCTGGCGCTGATGCAGGGCCTTGATGCGGCCGGCATCGGCTTCGTCCTGGTCAAGCACGAGAACGGCGGCGGATTCATGGCCGAAGGGCTGTGGCACACGACCGGTGCGCTTCCGGTGCTGGTCGCGACGCTCGGTCCCGGGGTGGCCAACGCGGTCAATGTCGTGGCGAACGCGATGCAGGACCGCGTGCCGCTGGTCTTCCTGACCGGCTGCGTCGACGCCGACCTTGCCGAAACCTACACCCATCAGGTCTTCGACCACCAGGCGATGCTGCGCCCGATCGTCAAGGGCAGCTTTCGGCTGGCCCGGGGCGCGGTCGGGGCGGGCATGGCCAAGGCCATCGCCCTGGCTTTGTCGGGCCAACCCGGGCCGGTGCATGTCGATGTCCCCATAGGGGTGGCCGAGGCGCCGGCCGAAGAGCCCCCGCCCCCGCCGCCGCAGATCGGCGGGCCCGGGCTGCCGCCAAAGCGGTCGATCGACGCCGCGCTCGGGGCGCTGATCCGGGCAGAGCGCCCGCTGGCCATCGCCGGGGTCGATGCGGTGAACGAAGGCGCGGGCGAGGCCGTGGCCGGCTTCTGCCGTCGGCACGGCATCCCGCTGATCACCACCTACAAGGGCAAGGGCCTGATGGACGAGGCCGATCCGCTCTGTCTCGGCGGGGCAGGGCTGTCGCCCAAGGCCGACCGGATCCTGATGCCGCTCATCGAGAAGGCCGATTGCCTGCTCCTTCTGGGCTACGATCCGATCGAGATGCGGGCCGGGTGGCGCGACCCCTGGACCCGGGACCAGACGGTGGTCGAGATCGCCCCGGCGCCGCGCGGACACGGCATGCATCGGGCGGATCATGTCCTGCTGGGCGCCCTGGCCGAGACGTTGCCGGCCCTCGCCCATGACGCGCCGGAGCGATGGGCGGACGGTGCGCCAGCCGCGGCGCGCGCGGCGCTTGCCCAGGCGTTCGCCGTCCCTGACCACTGGGGGCCGCATCAGGTCTTCGCGACCCTGCGCGAGGTGATGCCGCCGGACACGGTCGCCACTGCAGACAGCGGCGCACACCGGATCCTGTTCAGCCAGATGTGGCACTGCCCGTCGCCCCGCGGGATGCTGCAGTCCTCGGGCCTCTGCACGATGGCCTGTGCCGTCCCCCTGGCCGCCGGGGCAAAGCTCGGGCGCCGCGAGGCGCCGGTGCTGGCCGTCGTGGGCGATGCCGGGCTCGAGATGGGGGCGGGGGAGCTTGCCACGCTGGCGGCGCTTGGCCTGCCCGTCGTGATCTGTGTCCTTGTCGACGACAGCCTTGCCCTGATCGAGCTGAAGCAGCGCGGCACGCAGCGCCCCAACCTGGGCGTCGACTTCGGCGGGCCGGGGCGGGGCACCGACTTCGCGGGCCTTGCGCGCGCCTTCGGCGGCCATGGTGTCGAAGTCACCGATGCCGTGTCACTGGCGCGCGAGGCGCGGGCGGCGCTCGGCCGCGACCGGTTCACACTGATTGCCGCCCGGATTCCGCGGCGAGCCTATGATGGCGCCTTCTGAACGGCTGAGATCCGACCTTTCACGACCGCGTGAACAGTCTGTCGGATTGTTGCCTCGGCGGTAACGGAGGATGTGCCTTGCGCGAACCGCACGGTGTGGGCCGCGCTGCGATCCCCGAACCCCTTTGCGTGCGAGGTGAGCCGATGGCCCTGTCCGATGACCTGAGTGGACTTCCGACCTCACTGCCGCAGGAGCGCATCGAGGGCTGGAACCGGGTCATCCGCGGTGTCCTCACCCATTCGGCCTCGACCGGTCCGGACCTCAACGCCGTGCTGCAGGCCGCGCCAGACTTCGCCCTGGGCCAGGCGGTGCGCGGGCTGTCCTGCCTGCTGCTTGCCCGGTCCGAAATGGTGGCGACCGCCCGCGAGGCCCAGGCGGCGGCACTGTCCGGCGCAGCCGGCACCCCGCGCGAGATCGCGTTCGTCGACGCGCTGGGCGACTGGCTCGACGGCCGCCCCAGCCGGGCCGCCGCCCGGCTGCAGGGCGTGCTGGACCGCGACCCGCGCGACGCGCTGGCGATGAAGATGGTCCAGGCGATCCATTTCGTGATGGGCCGTTCGTGATGGGCCGCCCCCGCGACATGCGCGCCTCGGTCGAAGGGGTGCTCGACGCCTGGGCGGACCATCCCGCGCGGGGCTACCTCTTGGGCTGCCACGCCTTTTGTCTGGAGGAGACGGGCGAGTACGCCGCGGCCGAACGTGTCGGGCGCGCCGGCGTGGAGCTTGCTTGCGACGATGCGTGGG
>JALORM010000297.1 GCA_025458985.1 Paracoccaceae bacterium
TGGGGGGTCGAGGTGCCGGCCTCGGTCAGCGCGGTGCTGGCCGGTCGGACGGGCGTGGTGCCGCCCGGCGATCCGAGGTTGTCGCGGGTCGAGAACGTGGTCTTCGCCGCGCCGGCGCAGTCGCTGGAGGCGGCTGCAGCGATGGCGCGCGCGGACGGGATCGAGGTGCGCGTCCTGGGCGACGCGCTGGAGGGCGAGGCACGCGACGTGGCGGCGGCGCAGGCTGCCCAGGCGCTGGAGATCGCGGCGGCGCGGGCGCCGGAGGACCCGCCCGTGCTGCTGCTGTCTGGGGGGGAGCTGACGGTGACTCGCCGGGGCGACGGCGTGGGTGGACCCAACGCCGAATTCTGCCTGGCGCTGGCAGTCGCGCTGGGCGGGGCGCCGGGGGTCCACGCGCTGGCCTGCGACACCGACGGGGTCGACGGGGCCGCCGAGGTGGCGGGCGCGATGGTCGGGCCCGACACGCTGGCGCGGGCGGCGGCGCTGGGGATCGACCCGCGGGCGGCGCTCGAGGCGAACGACAGCCACGCCTTCTTCGGCCGGATCGGCGACCAGGTGGTGACGGGGCCGACGCTGACCAACGTCAACGACTTCCGGGCGGTGCTGATCGAGCCGTGACGCCGGTCTTGACGGCTCCGGCAAGCCCGGCATCGGCCGCAGCGTCAGTCCGCGGTCGCCCGGTGGCAGGCGGCGGCACGGAAGACCAGGCCGGTTTCGTCGAAGTACAAGGTCTCGGCCGCCAGAACGCCGCGATGATTGCGGTAGGTGATGACGAGCATCTCGTGCCCCTCGAAGACATCCTCGACCGCGAACCTGAGGTCGGGCTGGCGTTGGAGTGCCGCCGACCAGTAGTTGCGCAGGCGCTCCTTTCCGACGACCTCGCCGCTGCCGACAAGGGCGATGGCCTTGCGCGATCGGAACACGACGTCCTCGCGATAGTGGGAAAGGATCCGGTCGAGGTCGTGGCTGTTCCAGCCCGCTTCCCATTCGCCTGAAAAGAGAGTCGCATCCTGGCGCATCGGGAGATCCACTAAGGTCAACTTTTCTGACCTTATAGCGAGTCAGCTTGTCTGACAATCGCGGTGCGGGTCAGGCGGAGGATGTTGCCCCCCGCCGTCGCGGGCCCGCCAGGCAGGCGCCGGCAAGGATCGCGCCCGAAACCGTGGCGATCATGCCGGCCGCGCTGACGGCGTCTTGACCGCCCAGCCAGAGCGGGCCGTAACCGGCCAGCACGTAGCCGATGATGGCCGAAGCCACGGCGAAGCCCACCGACCAGGCGACCTGCGCGCCCAGCCTGTCGGTCATCAGCCGCGCGGCGGCCGCGGGGCAGATGAACATGGCGATCACGATGATCGAGCCCACAGCGTCGAAGGCTGCCACCGCGGCCAATGCGGCGACCATCACCAGACCCAGACCCAGCGCCGTCGTGGCCACGCCCTGCGCGCGCGCGAAGCCCTCGTCGAAGGTTGCCGCCACCAGCGGGCGCCAGAACAGCCAGGTGAACGCCGTCACCCCCGCAGCCGCCGCGGCAATGCGCCAGAGCTCGGCCGGCAGGCCGGCCAGCGCGGCGGGGTCGACGAGCGAGTGCCAGCCCTCCGCGTCGATCCAGATCAGGCTTTCGAGGTTGCCGTAGAGCGCGTGCTCGACGTCGAGATGCACCGATGACGTGTCGGAGACGTCAAGCAGAAGCACCCCGCCGGCGAACATCGTCGTGAAGACCACGCCCATCGCCGCGCCGGGCTCGATCCGGCCAAGCCGCCGCACCGCCTCGATCAGCGCCACGGCGACCAGCGCCGCCGCCGCCGCGCCGGCCAGCATCGGCAGGGTCGTGACCTGCCCGGTCAGGAGAAAGGCCGCCACGATGCCGGGAAGGACGACATGGCTGATCGCATCGCCGATCAGCGACTGGCGGCGCAGAAGCAGGAAGTTGCCTGGCAGGGCGCAGGCCACTGCGGCGAGGATACCGATCAGCATCGGCACCAGCGACAGGATGACGAAGTCGGCGCCCATCTCAGACCCCCCTCGGCGCCAGCCGGGCGTCGAGCGCGGCGATCTCGTCCTCGGTCAGGACGGACGAGATCGGGCGAAGGCCGTCGTAGAGGCTGGCGGCTGCCTCGTTCCCTTGCCCGGTTCGCGCCAGCGCCCAGCGCGCCTCGTCGCGCAGCGCCCGGGCGGCGGCGGCGCGGCCGGCGTCGGTCGGCACGCCGTCCGGGCGGGCGAGGCCGGCGCGGACCAGGAGGCGCTGCGTGTAGGATTCGTACACCGGCAGGCCTTGCGCCAGCGCCAGAAGCCCCTGCCGCAGGTGCACATCTCGGCGGTGGGCGACGTGGCGCAGCGCCCCGGCCAGGAGCCCTCGCCGCGGTGCGGCCAGAAGCGACAGCACGAAGAGCGCCGCAGCCGCCAGCACCACGATCGGCCCGGTGGGCAGGGCCGGCGCCGAGGCCGAGACCGCGGTGCCCACGTAGCCCGCGGCCCCGCCCATTGCCCCGGCCAGTGCCGCCATGGCCCCGCTGCGGTCTGTCCAGAACCGGGCGGCCGCCGGCGGGATGATCAGAAGCGCGACGATCAGGATCAGCCCCACCACCTTCAGCCCGATCAGGGTGACCGCAAGCGCGAGGCCCATGGTCGCAAGGTCGACCGCCCGCAGGTTCACGCCGCGCGCCTGGGCATAGCCCGGATCGAAGGCGACCAGCGTCATCGGCCGGCGCAGCAGCACCGTCAGCGCGAGGGCCGCCGCGCCGCCCGCGGCGATCAGCCAGGCTTCGGCGCGCAACATTCCTGCCGTCGCGCCCAGAAGGAAACTTTCCAGCCCCGCCTGCCGTCCGGTGTCGAGCGTCTGGATCACCGTCAGCAGCACGATGCCCGCGCCAAAGAAGACCGACAGGACCGCGCCGATCGCCGCATCCTCGGGCAGCCGCGTTCGGGTCGTCATCCAGTGCACGGCCATAAGCCCCGCCCCCGCCGACAGCGCCGACCCCACCAGCAATCCGGCGAGGTTGCGCCCGTCGAGGCCGAGAGCCGTCATGGCGAGAAAGGCAAGCCCGATGCCGGTCAGCGTGGCGTGGCTGATCGCATCCGACAGAAGCGCCCGCTTGCGCAGGAACAGGAACGTCCCCGTGGCGCCGGCAGTGATGCCGAGCAGCGTGGCCCCGAGGGTCACCAGCGTCGCGTTGTAGCCCAGTTGCAGCGTGAGCGCGTCGAGCAGCATCACGAGGCGCCGAGGGCAAGCTCGCCGATCTGCGCGGTGGCGAGGCGCCCGCCGTAGGCAGCCTGCAGGTTTGGGCCGGTGAAGGCTTCGGCCACCGTGCCTTCGGCGATCCGGCGGATGTTCAGCAGCAGCACGTGGCTGAAGTAGTCGGAGACTGTCGAAAGGTCGTGGTGCACGGCGACGACCGTCGCGCCGTCATCGCGCAGGGCCTTCAGAACCGCGATGACCGCGCGTTCGGTCGCGGCGTCGACGCCCGCGAAGGGCTCGTCCAGCAGGTAAAGCCCAGCGCCCTGCGCCAGCGCGCGTGCCAGAAACACCCGCTGCTGCTGGCCGCCCGAAAGCTGGCCGATCTGGCGGTCGGCGAAGGCCTCCATCCCGACGCGTGCCAGGCAGTCCATCGCCCGCTGGCGGGCGGGCCGGGAAATCCCAGTCGACGCTGGCGCGCTGGGGCACGTAGGCGACCTCGCCCCGGGCGCGGTCAAGCGGGCGGCCGTGCAGGGTGACGGTGCCGGAAACCCGCGGCACGACGCCCAGCGCGGCCTTCAGCAAAGTCGACTTCCCCGCCCCGTTCGGCCCGACGATGGCGGTCATCGAGCCCGGCGCCACGGTCATGTCCACCGAGAAGAGCGCGGGCTTGCCCTGGTACGACACCGTCAGCCCCCTGACCGCGAAGGGCGAGGCGGCCAGGTCCTCGACCACCGCCCGGCCGTCGCGGGCCGCGAGGGCGACGGCGGCGCTCATGCTCCGGCCTCCAGCTTTCCGTCCATGCCGCGCTCGGGTGCCGCACCGCCCAGAGCGCGGGCGATCACGGTCACGTTGTGGTCGATCATGCCGAGATAGGTGCCCTCGTAGCTGCCCGGCCGGCCCATCGCGTCCGAGTAGAGCTCGCCGCCGATCCGCACGTCGTGTCCGCGCGCCGCCGCACCCTCGATGAGTGCGCGGATGTTGCGGTCCGAAACCGAGCTTTCGACGAAGACCGCCCCGATCCGGCGCGAGACCAGTGTCTCGACCAGGGTGCCGATCCGCTCGAGCCCCGCCTCGCTTTCGGTCGAGATGCCCTGGATGCCCAGCACCTCGAACCCGTAGGCGCGGCCGAAGTAGCCGAAGGCATCGTGCGCGGTGACAAGGACGCGCGACGGTTCGGGCACGGTCGCCAGGGTCTCGCGCGCATAGGTGGCGAGGCGGGCAATGTCGGCAAGGTGCGCATCGGCGTTCGCCGCGAACGCAGGCGCCGCCTCGGCGCGGGCTTCGGCCAAGGTGTCGCGGACCCTCGCCACGACCAGCGCCCAGAGGTCTGGGTCCATCCAGACGTGGGGGTCGTGGCGGCCGGCATAGGTGTCGTGAGAGATGAGCAGGTCGGCCGGCACCGTTTCGGCCACCGAGTCGACCCGGGTGCGGCGCGCGAGGTCGGCGAGGAATTCCTCCATCTGCGCTTCGAGGTAGAGCCCGTGCCAGAGCACCACGTCGGCCCGCAGCATCGCGGCGATGTCTGTCCGGGTCTGGCGGTAGGCGTGCGGATCGACGCCCGGCCCCATCAGCGCCCGCACCTCGGCCAGCGGACCGGCGACGTTCAGCGCCGCGTCGGCGATCATGCCGGTCGTCGCCACGACCGACAGAGGCGCCGACGACGCGGACGCGGCGCGGGGCACCGCCAGCGTGGCGGCGGCAGTTGCCAGAAAGGCCCGGCGGGAAAGCGGCATGGGTCCCTCGCAATCGTGGCGGACTGCGAGTGATATTGAGAAGCGTTCGCAAGAAGTCAAGTCTCTTGCGAACGATTCTCATCTTTCCCTGGCGCTACTTGGTCAGGATCAACTTGCCCAGCCGGGTGATCCTGAGGGTGTAGACCTGTCCGTCCAGCTCGATCGTGGCCGCGACGCCGCCCTGGGTCAGGGCGCGGGCATCGTGACGCGGGGGCTCTGCCGGACGGCACGGCGACGGTAGGGCGAGTTGCGGACGCTGCAGGGCGTTCATGGCCGCTCGGCCTCGCGCCGCTCGATCCGGTCGAGCAGCCGTTCCAGCGACAGGTCGTTTGGCAGCAGTCCGTCGAACGCGCGGACGAGCAGGTCGGGCCAGCGGTCTGCGGGCGGGGTCACGGGATAGCGGTCGGTCATCGCAGCCTCCTCGGCGAAGGTGTTTACGGTCCGGGCTTCCCGCGAGGGTGGCTGGGACCTTTATCCTGACAGAAACACTCAAGCTTTGCAAGACCCGCTCTTGACCCTGCCTCTCGGGTGCCGCAGCCTGCGCGCGCCCGGCCAGAGGAGGAACCGATGCGCCCCGCGACCGATGCGCTGATCGTGATCGACATGCAGAATGATTTCTGCCCCGGGGGCGCGCTGGCCGTCGCCGGCGGGGACGAGATCGTGGCAGGGATCAATGCGCTGATGGACGACTTCGCCGTGACGGTCCTGACGCAGGACTGGCACCCCGCCGACCACGCCTCCTTTGCGGCCAACCACCCGGGCAAGGCGCCCTTCGCGACGACCGAAATGCCCTATGGAACGCAGGTTCTCTGGCCGGTGCACTGCGTGCAGGGCACGGCCGGAGCGGCGTTCCACCCCGGCCTCAGGACGGACCCCGCACAGCTTGCCCTGCGCAAGGGGTTCCGCGCCGGTATCGACAGCTATTCCGCCTTCTTCGAAAACGACCGCACGACGCCGACCGGTCTGGAAGGCTACCTGCGCGAGCGCGGGGCAAGCCGGCTGACGCTGGTGGGCCTCGCCACCGACTTCTGCGTGAGCTACTCGGCGCTCGACGCGGCGCGGCTGGGGTTCGAGGTGACGGTCGTCGAAGACCTGTGCCGGGCCATCGACCTCGACGGGTCGCTGGCGGCGGCGCGCAGCGCCTGGGCGGCGGCGGGCATCCGCGTGGCCTGATGCCTTGACGCCCCGCGCCCGGCAGGCGCAAGAGGACAACACCGAAGGGGGCCCGAATGGTCGACATCGCCACGCGCGTCTACAACCACAAGTGGAAGATCGACCCGATCGTCCGGTCGCTGATCGACACCGACTTCTACAAGCTGCTGATGTGCCAGTCGGTGTTCCGCAACCGGCGCGACGTGACCGTCACGTTCAGCCTCATCAACCGCTCGGCCCAGGTCCCGCTGGCCAGGCTGATCGACGAGGGCGAGCTGCGCGAGCAGCTCGACTACGTCCGCACCCTGCGCCTCAGCCGCGGCGAGTCGACCTGGCTGCGCGGCAATACCTTCTACGGCAAGCGCCAGATGTTCCGGTCCGACTTCATGGAGTGGTTCGAGGGCCTGCGCCTGCCGCCCTACCACCTGGAACGCCGGGGCGATCAGTACGAGTTGACCTTCGAAGGCCCCTGGCCCGAGGTGATGATGTGGGAGATCCCCGCCCTTGCCGTGCTGATGGAGCTGCGCTCGCGCGCGGTCCTCAGGGACATGGGGCGGTTCGAGCTTCAGGTCCTCTACGCCCGCGCCATGACCAAGCTCTGGGAAAAGGTCGAACGGCTGCGCCGGATCGACAC
>JALORM010000298.1 GCA_025458985.1 Paracoccaceae bacterium
GAACTCGTCGGCCGCCGGGCCGCAGAGCCACAGCAGCGCCTCGGCGACCCAGGCGGCGGGGATGTGCACCTTGGGGTCGAGCTTCGACACCGGGTTCACGCCCGAGGCGCGGATCGTCTTCTGCATGTCGGTGGCGACCGTGCCGGGCGAGAGGCCGATGGCGCGGATGCCCTTCAGATGCGCCTCGTGGTGCAGGCAGGCGGTCAGCATCGCCGCCCCGGCCTTCGAGGCGCAATAGGCGCTCCACCCTTCCAGCGGGTTGTGCGCGGCGCCGGAGCTGACGGTCACCACGATCCCGCCGCCCTGCCGGATCATGCCGGGCAGCACCGCGCGGGATGTCGACCGCCATGCCCCAGGCGGCGGGATCGACCCGGTCGAGGCCGGCAATGGGTTCGATGACGCCCGCGTTGTTGATCAGCACGTCCACCCCGCCGAAGGCGCGCGTCATCGTCGCGACGGCCCCCTCGACCGCGGGCCACGAGGCGACGTCGCCCGGCAGCGCCCGGGCGGTGGGCCCGATCTCGGCCGCCAGCGCCGCGACCGAAGCGGTGTCGCGCGCCATCAGGCCGACCTTCGCGCCCGCTTCGGCAAGGCGGCGCGCGGTCGCCGCGCCGATTCCCCTGCTTGCCCCGGTGATCAGCACGCGCCTGCCGCCAAGTTCCGCCATTCCGCGCCCTCTTTGCCGGTGCCTGGCGTGTTGTCGCCTCTTGACCACGCAGGCGCAAGCGCGGAAGCTCCGGCCCGCTCCGCCCCGCCTTTCGAACAGAGGATTTGAGGATGAACCGACTTTGTCTTTCGGCCGCCATCGTGCTCATGGCTGCGCCTGCCGCTCGCGCGGACGTGACGCCCCAGCAGGTCTGGGACGAGGTGCGCGCGCTGATGGAAAGCTACGGACAGACGGTGACGGTCGGCGCCGAGGAGGCTTCGGGCGACCAGCTGACGGTGCGCGACATCGTCATCAACTTCGAGATGCCCGATGCCACGTCGTCGGCGGCTATCGGCGAGCTGCGCTTCGTCGATGTCGGCGACGGGACGGTCGAGATCGTGATGCCGCCCGAGTATCGCATCGTCAGCCGCAGCGAGCCGGTGCCTGGCGAGGCATTCGAGCTCGAGATGGTGGTTGCCCAAGCGGCGATGAACGTGCTTGTCAGCGGCGACGAGGCCGAGAAGACCTACGACTTCGGCGGCGACAGCATGACCATCACGATGACGGGCAAGGCGGGTGACGGCACCGAGCAGCCGCTCGATGCCACCATCACGCTGGCCTCGCCCAACGGGGCCTACCTCGTGCGGACCGAGAACGGGGGCCGCGGCTTCGAATCGCAATTCGATTCCGCCTCGATGGACGTGCTGGTGAACGGAAGCGATCCGGGCACGGGCGAGACCTTCAAGTTGACCATGCAGCTGCAGGACCTCAAGTCCACCTCCGACGGCTTCCTGCCGCAGGATGCCTCGATGGACGACCTGCCCGCGGCTCTGCGCGCCGGCTTGAAGGTCGCGGGCCGGCTCGACTACGGTGCAAACACCTTCGGGTTCGACGGACAGATGGACGGAACGCAGTCGAAGGCAGCGGGGTCCGGGACCACGGGCTCTTTCGAATTCGCGTTCTCGCCCGAGGGGCTTGTCTACGGCGGCACCGGCACCGGCACCGAGGTCCGGATGGAAAGCTCGGACATCCCGCTGCCCGACCTCACCTTCGCGATCGAGGAGTCCGATTTCCGTCTGGCGATGCCGATCAAGGCGACCGAAGAGCCGGGCGACTTCGGCCTGCGCACCACCTTGCGCGGCCTTACTCTCAGCGAGAGCATCTGGGCGCTGGTCGATCCGATGAGCAACCTGCCGCGCGACCCCGCGACCATCGCGATGGACGTGGCCGGCAAGGGACGCTGGTTCATCGACATCCTCGACCCCGAGGCGGCGGCGGCCGCGACTGCGGCACCGGGCGAGGTCGAAGAGGTGACGCTGAACGCGCTGGAGCTCAAGCTGGCGGGGGCCGAACTGACCGGTTCGGGGGCCTTCACGCTGGACAACACCGACACCACGACCTTCGAAGGGATGCCGCGGCCCGAGGGCAAGGTCGACCTGCGTCTTGTGGGCGGTAACAAGCTGCTCGACACCCTGGTCGCCATGGGGCTTGTCCCCGAGGATCAGGCGATGGGCGCGCGGATGATGCTGGGCCTGTTCGCCCGGCCGGGCGAGGGCGAGGACACGCTGGTCTCGACCATCGAGGTCAACCCGGCAGGCGAGGTGCTCGCCAACGGACAGCGCCTGCGCTGAACGCTCGGCGAAAGCTGCATGCACGCCCCGGAGCTGCCTGCTCCGGGGCGTTTGCATTGGCGGCCTTGCACCCCGGGCGCGGCTGGCCTACCTCGGCCGGACGGGTCATGGGGGCCAAGGCTCGGGGAACAGGGGACGCGGCATGACCGACAGGCTGGAAACCCTCGCGCAGGCAGCGCTGGAGGCGGCGCTCAGGGCCGGCGCCGAAGCCGCCGACGCGCTGGTCATCGAGGACGCCTCGGTCACCATCGACGTGCGCGCCGGGCGCCTGGAACAGGCCGAGCGGTCTGAGGGGACCGAACTGGGGCTGCGTGTGCTGATCGGCCGCCGGCAGGCCTGCGTCGCGGCCTCGGACACCCGGCCCGGCACGCTTTCCGCTCTGGCCGAGCGTGCCGTCGCCATGGCCCGCGAGGCACCCGAGGACCCGGCCGTGGGCCTGGCCGACCCCGAGGCTCTGGCCCGGAGCTGGGACCTCGGCGCGCTGCAGCTTGCGGATGCAGGCGCCGAACCGTCCGCGGCCGAGCTGGAGGCCGCCGCGCGCGAGGCCGAGGCTGCCGCGCTCGCCTGCGCGGGGATCAGCCAGGTCGACAGCGCCACATCGACCTTCGGTCGCAGGCGCCTGCACCTCGCCGCGACGAACGGCTTCTCCGGCGGCTACGGCCGCACCGAGCATTCGATCGGCTGCACCGCGATCATCGGCGAAGGCACCGCCATGGAGCGCGACTGGTGCGGCGAGGGCCGCAGCCACCGGGCCGACCTTCCGGCGCCGGCCGAGGTCGGCGCCCGCGCGGCCGAACGGGCGCTGGCCCGCGCCGGAGCCCGCAAGCCCCCGACCGGCGGCTTCCCCGTGCTTTACGACGAGCGCGTGGCGGGGCAGCTGATCGGGCATCTGCTGGCCGCGATCTCGGGCACCGCCGTCGCACGCGGGGCCTCGTGGCTTGCCGGCGCGATGGGGGACGAGGTGCTTCCCCGCGGACTGTCGCTGGTCGAGGATCCGACGCGGCCCCGCATCTCGGGCTCGCGCCCCTTCGACGGCGAAGGGCTGCCCGCCATGCCCCGCGCGATCGTCGAGGACGGGGTACTGACGCGCTGGCTTCTCGACCTCGCCACGGCGCGCAAGCTGGGCCTCACCTCCACCGGCAACGCCTATCGCGGCACGGCCTCGCCGCCGGCGCCGGGCGTGGGCAACATCGCCCTGACCCAGGGCCCGCACAGCCGCGACGACCTGATCGCGCAGATGGGAACCGGCCTGCTGGTCACTTCGATGATCGGATCGACCATCAATCCGACGACCGGCGACTATTCCCGCGGCGCCTCGGGACACTGGGTCGAGAACGGGCAGATCGCCTACCCTGTCAACGAATGCACTGTCGCGGGCAACCTGCGCGACATGCTGCGCCGGATCGTGCCGGCAAACGACGCGCGGTCCCACGTGTCGCGCGTGGTGCCGAGCCTGCTGGTCGAGGGGCTCACGATTGCCGGGGCCTGACCTGGCGCTTCTGGTCGAGGCTGCCGAGGAAGCCGGCCGCATCGCCCGGCGCTACTGGCGGAGGCCTGGGAAAAACCGGGGGGCGAAGGTCCCGTGACCGAGGCCGATCTGGCCGTGGACGGAATGCTGCGCAAGCGGCTGCTTGCGGCGCGCCCGGGCTACGGCTGGCTGTCGGAAGAGACCGAAGATAGCTCCGCACGGCTGGCGGCCGACCGCGTCTTCATCGTCGACCCGATCGACGGAACACGGGCCTTCATGGCGGGCGAAGAGGGGTTCTCGCACGCGCTTGCCGTCGTCGAGGCCGGGCGGGTCGGCTGCGGTGGTCTACCTGCCGGTGGCGGGCAAGCTCTACACGGCCGAGGCGGGTCAAGGCGCCTTCCTGAACGGGGCGCGGCTGGCGCCCGTACCCCGCGCGGGGCTTGAGGGCGCCCGGGTGCTGGCGGCGTCGGCCGCACTTGCGGCAGCGCACTGGCCGGGCGGCGTGCCCCCGGTCGAGCGGCACTTCCGCGCTTCGCTGGCGCACCGGCTGTGCCTCGTGGCCGACGGCAGCTTCGACGCCGTGCTGACGTTCCGGCCCTGCTGGGAATGGGACGTGGCCGCCGGATCGCTGATCGCGGCCGAGGCGGGGATCGTGGCGACCGGCCCGTCGGGCGAGGCGCTGCG
>JALORM010000299.1 GCA_025458985.1 Paracoccaceae bacterium
ACCTCGTCGGGATACATCCCGTCCTCGATCGAGGCGGTATGCACGACGTTGAGCCTGCCGCCCTCGACCTTGCTGATGTACTGCGGTCCGAAGACCTGGTGGGTCTTGCCGTTGAACACCTTCGCCCCCTGTGGGTGGTCGTCGGACAAGGGCATCTCGGTCATCGCCTCGACCGCCTCGACCAGCTTCGCGCGGTCCTCGGGGCCGGCATAGCCCGCGGCCTCCATCCCGGCCTTGATGATGTTCAGCGTCTCCCAGCAGCCGAACATGTGGGCATAGGTCGACACGTCGCGCGCGTCATCGACCGAGGCGCCGTTGTCGTCGACGCCAACGGCGGCGCGGAAAGCCTTGTCGTGGCTGGTCTGGTCGGCCTGGGCATAGCGCGGGCTGCCTTCCCAGAAATAGGTGCCGTCCAGGAACTCGAGCCCCGCGCTCGTAATGTCGACGCCTTCGAGGCTGTCGATGAAGCCGAAGATCTGCGGCCGCGAGGGGCCGAAGAACTCGCCCATCTCCTTGACGAAGGTCAGCACGCCGGGGCCGACCATGACGTGGTAGATCACCTCGGTCTCGCGGCTGACCTGCGGGAAGTACTTGGTGAAGCTCGTTTCGGTCGGCGGAATCGCGATGAGGCCGGCGATCTCGCCCCCCGCCTCTGCGATCGCGGCCGAGAAGTTGTCGCGGTGGTCGTGGCCGAAGGCATAGTCGGGGAACATCATCGTGACCTTCTTGCCGAGGTTCCCCGCCACCCAGGGCGCCATGGCGCGGACCTGGCTTTTCACGTCGGTGATCCCGGGCTGGAGCGTCCAGCGGTTGAGCGCACCCGACGCGACGTGGTGGCCTTCGGACACGACGAAATAGGGCAGCTTCAGCTCGCCCGCGCGCGGGGCCGAGCCCATCACCACGTGCGAGAAGAGCGTGCCGAAGGCAAGGTCGCAGTTGTGTTCCAGCGCGAACTTCTCGACCACCTCGGCGCCGCGCTTGGGATCGGTGCCGTCATCCTCGGTCACCAGCTCGACCATGCGGCCGTTGATACCGCCCGCGTCGTTGATCCGCTGCACGGCGGCGACACTGACGCGTTCGTACCAGCGCCCGTAGGTCGCGCCGATGCCGGTCGCGTGCTTCTGGAAGCCGATCCTGATCGGCGCTGCGGACTGCGCGCCGGCATAGCGCGCCCAGAGCGGCAGCGCGGCCGCGCTTGCGGCGCCCGCGCCCAAGGTCTTCAGCGCACCGCGGCGCGTGGTCCGGATGGTGGATTTGGTCATGTTGGCTCCCTGCTGCACGGGGCCGCGTCCTGACGGGGCGGCCCGTTTGGGCGCAGCCTGTCGGCGGACAGTCCGTTTGTCCAGTTCCTTGGCGCCTCAGACCCCCCGCGGGGTCGCCAGCAGCCAGAGCCCAAAGAGCGTGTAGCCCACCATGAAGGCCGACAGCGGCAGCTGGCTCAGCGCCGCAGCGCGGGGCTCGCCGAAGTGGCGCAGGGCCAGCGCGTGGCCCAGCAGCACGGCGAGAACGTGGCCCGCCACGACCGCCCCCGCCTGCGACAGCCAGATCACCCGCACGGTGGCCAGCGTGTTGAAGAACCCCGTGGTGACGTGCACATGGCCGAGGTGCAGCGTCTCGGCCAGCGCCGCGGCGACGTTCTGGACGTCGACCAGCGTCGAGGGCAGGTAGTGGGCGATGTGGTACCCAAGCGCGATCGGCAGCAGCGCAGGGGCGAGCGCCGTGGTCGCCCGGCCGATCCCGTGCCGCCCGGCGAGCCTCAGCCCCAGCGCCAGCGTCAGCGCAAAGACCGCCGCCAGCGCGGGCACCGCCAGCACCAGCCCCGCAAGGTTCGGCGCGACCACGGCGGACCGGCCCGGGAACTCCAGCGGGTTGAGCCCCAGCAGCGCGACCCAGGTGAAGGTCTCGTTGAACCCGTCGAAGCTGCCGACGGCAAGCATGGCGATCAGGAACAGCGCCACCGCCGGCACCGGGTCCGGCCGCGCCAGCAGCTGCCATCCGGGCAGTCCCAGCCGCAGCCGCCCTCCGGTGCGCGCCAGCGGCGCCAGCGCGGCATAGGCCGAAAACAGGAGCGCGAAGCCCTCGGCCCGGCGCAGCCAGCGCGGGCCGCAGAGCACCGCGCCCATCATGTGAAAGCCCCAGTAGCAGGCCGTCATCGCCGCCAGACGGTGCGGATCGGTCGGCAGCGGATGGGCCAGAAGCACCGCCGAGAACGCCAGGAACGAGGCAAGGCCGATGCCGCCGAGGACCGGCGCCGGCACCGACAGGATCGGCCTGAGCCCCGCCCGGCGGACCAGCGCCGCCGGCCAGCGCCACGGATTGGCGAGGCGCCAGAGATCGCCCACCAGCGCATGAAGGACCGGGAACCCCACCCAGAACACCGACCAGACCGTCAGCGGCAGCAGGTTGCGCACCGGGTCGTGCGGGCCTAAGAGCCCCATCGCGATCAGCACCGGGACGGCAAGGAACCCCGCCACCGCCAGCGCCCCCCGCGCCGGCATCCGCCCGGCCGGCCCGAGGTCGCGCGCCGCAAAGAGGCCCCGCGCCGCCCGCGCGGGCAGAAGCGCCACCATCAGCACCGTCACCGCGACCGTCGCGGCCCCGGCCGCGACATAGGCGCGGGTCGGCAGCAGCAGGACGAAGCCGCCTTCGGCGGCATGGGCAAGCGCCATGCCGGGCAGGATCAGCGCGAGGATCACGAGGGCACGGCGCATCGCGAGGCGACTATTCCCGGCCGCACGGCATGGATGCAACCCCCGCGTTGACTCCACCGCCGCGGGCAGAGGAACATTCGCATGCGAACGGAAGGGAATGGGGCATGACCGAAGCGCGGACGGGGCGGGTCGCGGGCGTCGACGTGGGCGGCACCTTCACCGACCTTGTCCTGATCGACGACGCGGGCGCCGTGCGGCTCGCCAAGGTGCCCAGCACCCCCGGCAACCAGGCCGGCGGCGTCATGGCGGCCTTCGCCGAGGCCGGCGCCGACCTTTCCGCGCTCGACCTGATCGTGCACGGCACCACGACCACCACGAACGCGGTACTGGAACGCAAGCTGGCGCGCACCGGCCTCATCACCACGGCGGGCTTCCGCGACGTGCTGGAGCTTGGCCGCCGCACCCGGCCGCAGCCCTACGGCATGACCGGCACCTTCACCCCCGTCATCCCCCGCGACCTCAGGCTGGAGGTGCCCGAGCGGATGGATGCGGGCGGGCAGGTCGTCACCCCGCTGGACGAGGACGCGGTGCGCGCCGCCGGGCGGCGCCTGCTGGAGGCGGGCTGCGTCTCGGTCGCCGTCCACTTCCTGCACGCCTATGCCAACCCCGCGCACGAACTGCGCGCGGCCGCGCTGCTGGCCGAATTCTGGCCCAACGGTCACATCACGACCGGCTACGCGCTGCTGTCCGAAAGCCGGGAGTTCGAGCGTGGCGTGACGGCGGCCGTCAACGCCTCGGTCCAGCCGCTTCTGGATCGCTACGTCGCCCAGCTGCGCGAGGATCTCGCCGCGGGCGGCTACGGGGGCGAGCTTCTGGTGATGAACGGCAACGGCGGCACAGTGTCGTCGCGGCTGGTGGCGCGCGAGGCGGCCAAGACCGTGATGTCGGGGCCGGCCTCCGGGCACCTCGACCGATGTCGCTCTGATCCGGGGCGCCGAGCCGCCGGTCTCGAACGAGATCGAGATCGAGTACGCGATGCCGATCCATGTGCCCATGGTCGATGTGCGCACCGTCGGCGCGGGCGGCGGGTCGATCGCGCGGGTGAATGCCGCGGGCCTCCTCGAAGTCGGCCCCGACAGCGCCGGCAGTCAGCCCGGCCCGATCTGCTATGGCCGGGGCGGG
>JALORM010000300.1 GCA_025458985.1 Paracoccaceae bacterium
CCAGCGGCTGGAGCGCTTCACGGGCATTGTCGGCACCGACCGGGTGATGGCGGGCAGCGATTGCGGCTTCGGCACCTTCGCGGGCTTCGGCGCGGTCGATCCCGAGATCGCCTGGGCCAAGCTGGCCGCGCTGGCCGAGGGGGCGGCGCTGGTCGCGTGACGCCCCTTGTCCTCCTGCCCGGCATGATGTGCGACGGGCGGCTGTTCGGGCCGCAAGCGGCCGCGCTGGGGCTGTGGCGCGCGATCCACCTCGCGCCCATAGGCGGGCACGACACCATGGCGGCGCTGGCCGACGCGGTGCTGACCCACGCCCCGCCGCGCTTCGCGCTGGCGGGGCTGTCGATGGGCGGGATCGTGGCGATGGAGATCATCGCCCGCGCGCCCGGCCGGGTCGCGCGGCTCGCGCTTCTCGACACCAATCCGATGGCCGAACTGCCCGAGGTCCGCGCCCGCCGCGGCCCGCAGATGGAGCGTGTGCGCCAGGGCGAGCTGCACGCCGTGATGCGCGACGAGATGAAGCCCAACTACCTCGCCGACGGACCACGCAAGGCGGCGGTGATGGATCTCTGCATGGCGATGGCGATGGACCTCGGGCCTGAAGTGTTCCTGCGCCAGTCTGCCGCGCTCCGCGACCGGTCGGACCTGCAGGACACGCTCCGCGCCGTGCGGGTGCCGACGCTGGTCCTCTGCGGGCGCGAGGACCGGCTCTGCCCGGTGGCCCGGCACGAGCTGATGGCGGGGCTGGTTCCCGGCGCGCGGCTTGCCATCATCAAGGGCGCGGCACACCTGCCCACGCTGGAACAGCCCGAGGCGACCACGGCGGCGCTGGCCCGCTGGCTGGAGGAGTGATGGGCGAGGCCGGCGACGCGGCAGACTTCGACCGGGCGCTGGAGGCGGCCGGTCTGTCGCCCGACGCGCGGGACAGGGCGGCGGCGCTGGCGGTCTTCCGCTATCTGCGCAGGGCACAAGAGGCGCTGAGGCAGGCCGAGGAGGGCGAGGATGAGCCCGGCTGACCTGCCGCTGCCCGAGGCCGCCCGCGCCCTGCGCCGGGGCGCCTTGTCGGCGCGCGACCTGATCGCCACGCATCTCGACCGGATTGTGCGGCGCGACGGCGACGTCCGCGCCTTCGTCTACCTGGACCGCGAGGCCGCGCTTGCCGCGGCCGGCGCGGCCGACGCCGCGCTGGCCGCAGGCACCGACCTCGGCCCGCTGCACGGGATTCCCTTCGCGGTGAAGGACCTGATCGACGTGGCGGGGATGCCCACCCGCTGCGGCAGCCGCGCCTCGCCCACAGGACCCGCCGCCGCGCATGCGGCAGTGGTGACGCGGCTGGTCGCGGCGGGCGCGGTCCCGTTCGGCAAGGTCGCGACTTACGAATACGCGCTGACCGGCCCCAGCTTCGACGGGCCGACGCCGCCGCCGCGGAACCCCTGGAGTGCCGGCCATGCCACGAGCGGATCGTCCTCCGGCGCGGCGGCGGCGGTGGCGGCGGGGCTCGTCCGCGTGGCGCTCGGCACCGACACGGGCGGCTCGGTCCGCAGCCCGGCCGCCTGGTGCGGGGTCGTGGGCCTCAAGCCCAGCCGGGGGCTTCTGCCGATGGCGGGCGTGGTTCCGCTGTCGCCGGGGCTCGACCATCTGGGCGTGCTGGCCGCAAGCGTGCCGGAGGCGGCATCGGTGCTGGACGCCCTCGCGCCCGAAACCGGCGCGGCGGGCGCGCTGGGCCTCGGCGTCGCCGGTCTTTCCGTCGGCTATGCCCGCGACTGGATCGCCGACGACCCCGCCGCCTCGCCCGCCGTCGTCCGGGCGCTGGACGATGCGGCGGCGGCCCTGTCGATGGCCGGCGCGCGGATCGTGCCGGTCGGGATGCCCGACTACGCGCTGGCCGAGGCGGCCGGCGCCGTGATCCTTCATGCCGAGGCGCTGAAGGTCCATACCGTGCTGGCAAGCCGCTGGCAGGACTACGGCCGGCAGGCGCGGCAGAGCCTCTCGGCCGGGGTCGGGCTGACGCCGCAGGACATGGCGCGGGCGTGGCGCCAGGGACACCGGATCGCAGGCGAGATCGATGCGATCCTCGCCCGCCATGACGTGATCCTGACCGCAACCACCCTGACCGCCGCCCCGGCGCTGCCTTCGCCGCCGGCCGAGGAAACCGCCTGGTCGCCGATGCGGACTCTGCCCTTCAACCTGACCGGCCACCCGGCGATCTCGGTGCCGATGGGCTTCGACGGCGGCCTGCCGCTGGGCCTGCAGATTATCGGGCGGCGGGGCGACGACGCGTCCGTCTGCCGTGTCGGCGCGGCCTTCGAGGCCGCGACCGGCCACGGTGCGGCGCGGCCCTACCTGCCGGACTGAAGCCGGTCGAGCCTCAGCTGCGCCGCGCGTCGGTGGCCTTCCAGCCCCTCGCTGGTGCTTTGCCGCGTTGCGGGCGGCGCGACGGCGGCGACGCCTTCGGGCGTCAGCCACTGATGCGTCGCGACCTTCACGTAAGCGCCGACCCAGAGCCCGCCGGTGTACCGCCCGGCGGCCATTGTGGGCAGCGTGTGGTTGGTGCCCGAGCACTTGTCGGAATAGACCACGCTGGCGAGTTCCCCGATGAAGAGCGAGCCGTAGTTCCTGAGCCGCCGTGCGAGGCCCTGCGGGTCTTCGGTGTGGACCTGGAGGTGTTCGGCCGCGATGGCGTCGGAATAGGCGATCATCGCCGCCTCGTCTGCGCAGACCGCGATCTCGCCGTAGTCGCGCCAGGCCGGGCCTGCGGTATGGGCGGTGGCAAGCGTGGAAAGCTGGCGCTCGACCTCCGCCAGCACCGCCTCTGCAAGACCGGGGTCGGTCGTGATCAGGCCGACGCGGGTCCGCACGTCGTGTTCCGCCTGGGCCAGAAGGTCCGTCGCGATCATCTCGGCGTCGCCGGTGTGATCGGCCAGGACGTAGATCTCGGACGGGCCGGCCAGCTGGTCGATCCCCACCGGCCCGAAGACTTGCCGCTTGGCCTCGTTCACGTAGGCGTTGCCGGGGCCCACGATCTTGTCGACCGCCGGCACGCTTTCGGTGCCGTAGGCAAGTGCGGCGATGGCCTGTGCGCCGCCGATGCGGAAGATGCGGTCGGCGCCCGACAGATGGCAGCCCGCGATCATAGCGGGGTGGGCGTTCGGCGGCAGGCAGGCGATGACCTCGTCGACGCCCGCGACCTTTGCCGGGACGATGGTCATGATCGGTGCCGACAGCAGCGGATAGCGCCCGCCCGGGACATAGCAGCCCACGCGGCGGATCGGGATCACCCGGTGGCCCATGTGGACGCCGGGGCGGGTCTCGACGTCGTCGAGCGCGCCGATGGTGGCAAGCTGGGCCTCGGCGAAGGCCCGGACATTGGCGATGGCGAATTCGGTGTCGGCGCGCGTCTGCGGGTCGAGCGCGGCGAGCGTCGCGGCGCGGTCGTCGGCCGAGACCTCGAAACGGTCGGGGATGGTGCCGTCGAACCGTTCGGAAAGGGCGCGCACCGCCGCGTCGCCATCCGCGCGCACCGCGGCGAGAATGTCGCGCACCGCCGCCTCGACCGGGGCGTTGTCGCCTGCGGCGCTGCGGGTGGGCGCCTTGAGGTGCGTGACGCCA
>JALORM010000301.1 GCA_025458985.1 Paracoccaceae bacterium
GATCGCGTCGCGCGAGCTCGGGCTCGAGGCGGCCGACGCCTGGCGGCAGGCGCATGCCGGCTGGCTCGACAAGACCGACTTCGGCATGCTGCGCTGGGTCCATTTCCTGGCGCTGGCCTATCTGGCCTGGCTGGTCGCCGGACGCAACGGGCACCGGCTGCTGGCCGCGGGGCAGGGCGCGGGGGCGCGCGCTTGGGGCGCCGTGGTGCGGGCGGTGTCGCTGGTCGGGCAGCAGTCGCTCGCGGTCTTCGTCTTCTCGATGGCCTTCGCCCGGATCATCGGCTTCGCCTTCGAGAGGCTGGGCGTGACGGCGGGCACGACACTTCTGCTCAATGCAGTCGGCATCGCCGCCCTGATCGGCGTGCCTGGCGGACCAAGGCGGTGCGGGCATGAGCCTGACGCGGCGGGGACTTCTGACGCTTCTGGCGGCGAGCGGGCTTGCCGGGCGGCTTCATGCGGCCGAGCGGGCCGCGCCCGTCGGCGCGGGGCAGCCCTTCTCGCGCGACTGGCTTCTGGCCGAGGCCGAACGCCTGGCGCAGGCGCCGTTCGTGCCCGCGCCCGAGGTGCCGCAGGGCTGGCGCGACCTGACCTACGACCAGTATCGCGCGATCTGGTTCAACCCCCAGCGTGGGCTCTGGACCGGCGGTGACGAGCCCTTCAAGGCCGATTTCTTCCACCCCGGCCTCTACTTCCCGCGGCCCGTCGAGGTGAGCGTGGTCGAAGACGGTACCGCCCGCCCGGTGCCCTTCGACATCGACCTTTTCGACCGGACCGACCAGTTCCCCGACCTGCCGGTGGACGAGACCATGGGCTGGTCCGGCCTGCGCCTCCGCGCAGAGATGGAGAGGGCGGGCATCTTCACCGAGTTCGCCGTGTTCCAGGGTGCGAGCTACTTCCGCGCGATCGCGGCGGGGCAGACCTACGGGCTCTCGGCGCGCGGGCTGGCGATCGACACCGGCGAAGCCTCGGGCGAGGAGTTCCCCTCGTTCACCCGGTTCTGGCTGGAGCGGCCGGCGCCGGGCAGCACGTCGATGCGGCTGCATGCGCTGCTCGACGGGCCGTCGGTGGCGGGCGCCTACAGCTTCGACGTGACACCCGGCATCGCGGCAGAGGGCGCGCCGGGCGCGCCGACCCTGATCGCGGTCGAGGCCGCCCTGTTCCCGCGCCGGCCGCTGCCCCACGTCGGCCTCGGGGCGCTCACCTCGATGTTCCTCTTCGACGAGACGAACCGCGCGCGGTTCGACGACTTCCGCTCGGCGGTCCATGACAGCGAGGGGCTGCTGATCTGGAACGGCGCGGGCGAGCTTCTGTGGCGGCCGCTGGCCAACCCCGCCGTGCTGCAGGTGTCAAGCTTCCTCGACCGTGCCCCGAAGGGCTTCGGGCTGATGCAGCGTGCGCGCGGGGTGGACGACTACGGCGACCTCGAGGCGCACTACCACGAGCGGCCCTCGCTCTGGATCGAGCCGCAGGGCGACTGGGGCGAGGGGGCGGTGACGCTGGTCGAGATTCCGGCCGACAAGGAGATCTACGACAACATCGTCGCCTACTGGCGCCCCGCACAACCGATGGAACCGGGCGCCCGGCACGCGTTCTCTTACACCATGGCCTGGGGGGGCGAGCCGCCCCGCCCGCGCGACGTGGCCCCGGTCGTCCGGACCCGGATCGGCAAGAGCTACGACAAGTCGCGGCCCTACAGCGTCATCGCCATCGACTTCGCCGAGCATCCGGGCTTCCAGGGCGCGCCCGAGGCGGTCACGATCCGCCTGAGCGCGACGCAAGGCACGGTCAGCGGCGGCGTCCTCCAGCCGAATCCCGGTACCGGGGGCTGGCGGCTGGCGTTCAAGTTCGACCCCGGCGAGGCGGAACTGTCCGAACTGCGCGCGCTTGTCACCCGCGCCGGGGCGCCGGTGACCGAGGTCTGGCTTTACCGGTGGACGGCATGACCGCGCTGCCCCGCCTTCCGCGCGAGCCCCTGATGCCGCCCGAGCGCCCGCTCGTCCGGCCGATCCAGGACCTGCGGCGTCCCTACCGCGACCGCGCGGCGCCGGGCGTCCGCCCCGGCGGGCGCGCCTCCACGTGGCGGGCGGCCACCTTCGGGCCGGCGTTCGCCTGCACGGTGGCGCTGGTTGCCGCCTTCACCGACTGGTTCGCGATCGGCGGCCTGCGCTGGCTGGAGGCGGCGGTGATCGGGCTCATCGCCTTCACCTTCTTCTGGATCGCGCTGTCGGTCAGCACGGTCACGGTCGGGCTCGTCAGCCTGATCGCGGCCCGGCCCGCCCGCCCGGACCGCGCCACGGTCCCGCCGATGACGGTGGCGCTGCTGGTGCCGGTCTACAACGAAGAGCCGTCCGACGTCTTCGGCAACGCGCTGGCGATGATCGACGAGCTTTCGGCGCTGCCGCACCGACACCGCTTCGCGCTGTTCATCCTGTCGGACACCCGCGACCCGGTGATCGCCGAGCGCGAATTGCAGGCGGTGGCCGCGCTCCGCGCGCGCGGGACCGGAATCGAGGTGCACTACCGCCGCCGGGCGCGGAACACCGACAAGAAGGTCGGCAACCTTGCCGACTGGGTCGAGCGCTGGGGCGGCGGCCACGAGGCGATGCTGGTGCTCGATGCCGACAGCCTGATGTCGGGCGAGGCCATCGTGGCGCTGGCCGACGAGCTGGCGTCGGACCCGACCGCCGGGCTGATCCAGTCCTTCCCGCGCCTTTTCGGGGCCGAGACGCTGTTCGCCCGCGTGCAGCAGTTCGCCTCGACCATCTACGGCGCGGCGCTGGCCGAGGGACTGGCGACCTGGTGCGACCGCGAGGGCAACTACTGGGGCCACAACGCCATCATCCGCACTGCCGCCTTCGCCTCCTGCGCGGGGCTGCCGAAGCTCGACACGATCCGCGCCAAGGGCGCACTGATCCTCAGCCACGATTTCGTCGAGGCGGGGCTGCTGCGCCGCGCCGGCTGGGGCGTGCGCTTCCTGCCGCGGATCGGCGGCAGCTACGAGGAGGTGCCGGCGACGCTGGTCGACTATGCCCGGCGCGACCGGCGCTGGTGCCAGGGCAACCTCCAGCACCTCAACATCCTGGCGTCGCGCGGCTTTCACCCGGTGTCGCGGTTCCACATGTTCCACGGCGCGATGAGCTACCTGCTGTCGCCCGCCTGGTTCTGCCTGCTGACCGCCTGGGCGCTGCTTGGCAACGGCGGCGAAGCGAACGTGATCCGTTACTTCTACGGCGCGAACCCGCAGGTTGTCTGGCCCGAGTTCGACCGGGTCGGCAACCTGACCATCCTCGTCTTCATGTACGGAATGCTGCTTGCGCCCAAGTTCGCGGGCGCGCTGGCGATCCGGCGGGCGGGGTTCCGGCTGGAAGACCTGGGCGGGCCGTGGCAGTTCGGGCTGTCGTTCCTGACCGAGCTCGTGCTGTCGATCCTCTATGCACCGATCCTGATGGTCCAGCAGACCGTGGCGGTCCTGCGCACCGCGCTTGGCATCCGCGAGCAGTGGCTGCCGCAGGCGCGGCGCGGCGGGCGCTACGGACTGGGGGTGCTTGTCCGCTTCCATGCGCTCGAGACGGTGGCGGGCTGGGCGCTGGTGGCCGGGATGGCGGCGGGGCTGGTGTCGCTCTGGCTGCTGCCGATTGCGGTCTCGCTGGCCGGTGCGGTGCCGCTGTCGGCGCTGTCGGGGCTGCGGCTGACGCGCACACCGTGGCTTTCCGCACAGCTCGGCACGCCCGAGGTCTTCAACGCCCCGCCGATCATCCGCACCGCGCAGGCCCATCGTGCCGGCCTGCGCCGGATGTTCGCCGAACGCGAAGGGGTGGCGGCGGAATAGC
>JALORM010000302.1 GCA_025458985.1 Paracoccaceae bacterium
GCCACCGCAGAAGGTAGGACGGCGTCCGCTCTCCTGCAAGACCTGCCGCTGCCCCGGTCGCTCCGGCGCGGCGATCCTTCTGCGAAGGATCGGTGGCGCACGGCTGGGCACGTGCGTGCGGGTCCCGCCGCCGGTTCCGGGCGATGGCGCCGCCGGTCCCAAGCCACACGCCCGCGGGGCGCGCCGCCGTCGCCAGCCGGAAGGGCGCGTCCGGAGGCTGTTGCCGCGGGGTCGACGGCGCATGCTCCCTGCCCGGACGCTTGGCCCGGCCGGGCGTGGGCCGCGATCCTTCGCAGAAGGATCGATCCCGTCACGCATGGCGCGCCCCCGCGCTTGCGCCGGCAGCGGGGGCGGGGCAGGCTCCGCGCCGCAGGCGAGGGGGGCAGCGGCATGATTCCGGTCAGGGGATACGAGGGGCGCCGCGTCGCGGTGCTGGGGCTCGGCGCGGCGGGAGGGGCCGAGGCGCTGCTGTGGGACGACAGCCCCGAGGCCCGCGGCAAGGCCGAGGCGGCGGGCTTTGCACTGACCGACCTCACCCGGGCCGGCGCCTTCGACGGGGTCAGCCTCCTGGTCACCTCGCCCGGCATCCCGCACCTCTACCCCGCCCCGAACCCTGTCATCGCACGCGCCTGGGACGCGGGCGTCCCGGTCGACAACGACATCGGACTGTTCTTCCGGTCCTTCGCCACCCCCGCCTGGGACGATTTCGCCGTCGCCCCCCGGGTGATCGCGGTCACCGGATCGAACGGCAAGTCCACCACCTCGGCGCTGATCCATCACATCCTGGCCGAGACCGGCACGCCGACGCAGCTTGCCGGCAACATCGGGCGCGGCGTGCTTGACATCGAGCCCGCCACCGACGGCATGGTCGTGGTGCTGGAGCTGTCCTCCTACCAGACCGACCTTGCCCGCGCGCTGACGCCAGACATCGCGGTCTTCACGAACCTCTCGCCTGACCACCTCGACCGCCACGCCGGGATGGGCGGCTACTTCGCGGCCAAGCGGCGTCTGTTCGCCGAGGGCGGACCGGACCGGGCGGTGGTGGGCGTGGACGAGGACGAAGGGCGCTACCTCGCCAACCAGATGGGCGAGGGGCCGGGCGACGACCGGGTGATCCGGGTCTCCGCCGGGCGGAAGCTCGACGGGCCCGGCTGGGCCGTGTTCGCGCGGAAGGGATTCCTCGCCGAATGGCGCAAGGGGCGGCAGGTCGCCTCGATCGACCTGCGCGGGATCGTGGGGCTTCCCGGAGCGCACAACCACCAGAACGCCTGCGCCGCCTACGCCGCGACCCGCGCGCTGGGCCTCCCGCCGAAGGGGATCGAGGCGGCGCTCAGGTCGTTCGAGGGCCTGCCGCACCGCAGCCAGCGGGTCGGCGAACGCGGCGGGGTCACCTTCGTCAACGACAGCAAGGCGACAAACGTCGACAGCGCCGCCAAGGCGCTGCAGGCCTTCCCGCGCATCCGCTGGATCGCCGGCGGCCTCGGCAAGGAGGGCGGCATCGGCGCGCTGAAGCCGCATCTCGGCTCGGTCGTGAAGGCCTATCTCATCGGCCACTCGGCCCGCGACTTCGCGCTCCAGCTGGGCGACACCCCGCACGAGATCTGCGAGACGATGGCCCGTGCCGTCGCCCGCGCCGCCGCGGAGGCGGAACCCGGCGACACGGTGCTGCTGGCACCCGCCGCGGCAAGCTTCGACCAGTACCCCAACTTCGAGAAGCGCGGCGAGGACTTCGTGGCCGAGGTCGCGAAGGTGCTGGGGTAGGGGAGCGGAGGTTCCGCCGCCCCGGACTTCAGGCGACGGGGCCTCGAAAGGCGTGGGGCAGGCGTGGGGCGGAAACAGCGGGGCACGTCCGGACGGGCCACGGCCCCTCGCTTCGCCCCCGGCCGCCCAGTGCCGTCCTACCGCGGTGCGTCCCGCCCGGAGCGGATGCCGGGCGCACGCCACCGCCGGCGCACCGGCTGCCTTCTCCGACCGTTGCGCGCCGGGCGCGCCCGACCTGCGACCAAGGCCGCGCTTGACCCTGCCCCCGGCCCGTGCAGCATGGCCCGGCCGAGCCTGAGGAGGGGGATGGTGCGCGCGCAACCCGGATCGATCGACGCCGTGCAGGCGATGCTGGCGGCCGAGGGCTATGTCTGCGGCCGGCCGCTGGCCACGGTCGTCTTCCTCGCACTCACGCTCGGGCGGCCCTTGTTCCTCGAAGGCGAGGCCGGTGTCGGCAAGACCGAGATCGCCAAGGCCCTGGCGCAGGCGCTCGGGCGGCGACTCATCCGGCTGCAATGCTACGAGGGGCTCGACACGGCATCGGCCGTCTACGAATGGAACTTCGCCGCCCAGATGATCGCGATCCGCACCGCCGAGGCCGCGGGCGGGGCCGACCGCGACGCGCTGAAGTCCGAGCTGTTCACCGAAGACTACCTCATCGAGCGCCCGTTGCTGCAGGCGATGCGGCCACAGGTCGAAGGGCCGCCCGTCCTGCTGATCGACGAGCTCGACCGCACCGACGAGCCCTTCGAGGCCTTCCTTCTGGAGGCACTGTCCGACTTCCAGGTGACGGTTCCCGAGCTCGGCACGATCCGAGCGCCCGCGCCTCCCGTCGTCATCCTGACCTCGAACCGCACGCGCGAGGTGCATGACGCGCTCAAGCGCCGCTGTCTCTACCACTGGGTCGACTATCCTACCTTCGAGCGCGAGATGGAGATCGTCCGCGCCCGCGCGCCCGAGGCGTCCGAGACCCTCAGCCGCGAGATCGTGGCCTTCGTCCAGAATCTGCGCACCGAGGACCTTTTCAAGAAGCCCGGCGTCGCCGAGACGATCGACTGGGCCAAGTGTCTTCTGGCGCTCGACGTGATCTCGCTCAGCCCCGAGGTGATCGCCGACACGCTGGGTGCGATCCTGAAGTACCAGGACGACATCCAGAAGATCGAAGGCTCCGAGGCGCGCAGGCTCCTGAACGAGGCCCGCGCCGAGCTTGCGCCGGCGTGAGCGGGGCGATGTGCGGAAGAAGTCTCGGTTTGGCCACAGAATCCGCTATCGTCCGGGCAAGTCTCGCGCCTGTTGCCCCCCGCCGCCTGCGGGGCGGAACCCGCATCGGAGGGAAGGGACATGCCTCGTATTCTCGTCGCCGCCGCGCTGGCGGTGCTGACCGCCGCCGCCCCGGCGGCAGCCTGCCCGGACTGGGAAGGCCGGCCGTTCTACGGCGACATCCGGCTTTCGGCCGGATTCGAACCCGATCCCTGGATCAAGAGCGTGACCGCCGGTGGCACGATCGACCTCGCGCGCTGCTTCAACGGCGGCGAGGCGGGCTTCGTGACCCAGCGTCCCGACTTCGACCTCTACTGGGAAGGCACGTCCGACAAGCTGACCATCGCCGTCAGCTCCCGGGCGGATGCGGTGCTGCTGGTCAACGCGCCGGACGGCAGCTGGTACTACAACGACGACTACCAGGGCAACGACCCCGCGATCACCTTCCTGAACCCGCAGGCCGGCCTCTACGACATCTGGATCGGCAGCTACGACGGGTCGCGCCGGAACCCGGCCAACCTGATCTTCACGGAATACGATTACTGACCTGCGCCGCGAGGGCGGGGCGTGCCTGAGTACGCCCCCCTCGACCTGCCCGACGAGGGCCGCCTGGCCGAGAACATCGCCCATTTCGCGCGCGCGCTGCGCAAGGCGGGGCTCAGGCTTGGACCCGGCCGGGTGATCGAGGCGATCCGGGCGGTGGAGGCGGCGGGCTTCACCAGCCGGCAGGACTTCTACTGGGCGCTGCACGCCTGCCTCGTCAGCCGCCCCGAAGAGCGCCAGACCTTCGCCCAGGTGTTCCGCCTGTTCTGGCGCGACCCGCGGTACCTGGAACACATGATGGCCGCGATGCTTCCCGCCGTGCGCGGCGTGCAGGAGGA
>JALORM010000303.1 GCA_025458985.1 Paracoccaceae bacterium
TCGGTCACGTCTCTTTCCGCCGGATCTGGATGGGCGCGAAGGTCTCGGCCTGGCGCAGCTCGACCCGGCCTTCCTTGGCGAGTTCCAGGGCCGCCGCGAAGGTGGCGGCGGTGGCCGAGCGCCGGCGCACGGGATCGGCGTGCCAGCCGTCGGGCAGGAACGTCTCCAGCGCGGCCCAGTCGCCGGCATAGCCGATCAGCCCCCGCATCCGGTCGAGCGCCTGTTCCATCGTGAACACGTCGGTCCGGTCGAAGGCATAGGGGCGGAACTGGTCGTGGGTGCGCACCCGCGCATAGGCCTGCATCAGGTCCAGAAGCGTCGCGGTGTACTTCACGCTGCGGACGCGCAGCACGTCTTCGGGCAGGCCGCGCACGAAGAAGTCGCGGCCCTTCTGGTCGCGGGCCATGAGCTCGGCCGCGGCGTTGCGCATCGCCTCGAGCCGTTCGAGCTGGAAGGCCAGGTGCGCGGCGAGGTCCTCGCCCGTGGGGCCCTCCTCGGCCGGGTCGGGCGGCAGCAGCAGGCGCGACTTGAGGAACGCGAGCCACGCGGCCATGACGAGGTAGTCGGCCGCAAGCTCGATCCGAAGGGCGCGGGCGCGGTCGACGAAGGTCAGGTACTGCTCGGCCAGCTGCAGGATCGAGATCCGGCGCAGGTCGACCTTCTGGGTGCGGGACAGCGTCAGCAGCAGGTCGAGCGGCCCTTCGAACCCGTCGACGTCGACGATCAGCGCCTCCGCCGCAAGGCGGGCTGCGACGTCGCTGCCAGTCACGTCCCGGCCGGCGTCTTCCCAGGTCTCGTCAGGCATTCTCCCGCCCTGCCAGAAGCGCCTCAAGCTCGGCTTCCAGGGCGGGGATGTCAATGGGCTGGGCCGGGCCGCGGCAGGACAGCGCCGCCGCGGCGCGGGCCTGCCCGGCTTCGGTCAGCCGGCCGGCGGCGGCGACGACCTCTTCCATCTCGGCGAGCCGGCCGTTGCAGTGCAGGACCACGTCGCAGCCCGCGGCAAGCGCGCCGCGGACACGGGCCTCGAGCGACCCCGACAGCGCGCCCATCGCGATGTCGTCGGTCATCAGGAGGCCCGAGAAGCCGATTTCGTCGCGCACTGCGCGGATCGCGGCACGGCTGAGCGTTGCCGGGGCGGCGAGGTCGAGCGCGGGATAGACGACATGCGCCGTCATGCCCAGCGGCAGGTCGGCCAGCGCCCTGAACGGCGCGAAGTCGGTCGCGGCAAGCTCGGCCCGCGCCGCCTCGGCGCGCGGCAGGTCGGTATGGCTGTCGCCGGCGGCGCGGCCGTGGCCCGGCATGTGCTTGACGACGGGCAGGACACCGCCTGCCAGCAGCGCGTCGGCGACCGCGCGGGCGACCTCGGCCACCAGTGCCGGCGTCTCGCCGTAGCACCGGTTGCGCAGGAAGGGATGCGTGGCGGGGCAGGCGATGTCGCCGAGCGGCGCGCAGTTGCCGTCGATGCCGACCGATGCCAGTTCGTACGCGATCAGGCGATAGCGCAGCCACATCGACCGCGCCGGCCAGCCCGGAGAGCCGCTGGCGGCGGCGCGGGCGACATGGTCGAGCGGCGGCAGCCAGGTGCGCCAGTGCGGCGCCTGCATCCGCGCCACCCGTCCGCCTTCCTGGTCGATGAACACCGGGGCGTCGCGGCCGACGGCCTCACGCAGGTCCGCGGTCAGCCGGGCGAGCTGGGCCGGGGTGTCGACGTTGCGCGCGAACAGGATGAAGCCCCAGGGGTCGGCCGCACGGTAGAAAGCCCGCTCCTCGCGACCGAGGACCGGGCCTTCGCAGCCGAGGATGGTTGCGGAGACGCTCATGACAGGCGTTTCGGGGGGGTCATCGGACAAGCACGGGTATGCAGTCGCCGCCCTCGGCGATGATCGGGGCGCAGAAGCGTCGGGCATCGGCGAGATCGTCGAAGCCCGCGGCGCGCAGGCGGTAGAAGGTCCGTCCCAGCGCGGCGGCGGGTTCGATCACCCGGCCCTTGCCGTCCATCAGCGCGCCGTAGCGGCTGCCGAGCGCAGCCCAGGCGGCCCGCGCGTCGACCGGGTCGGCATAGGTGCCGAACTGCACGAGCCGCGTCCCGGGGCCGAGCGTCGCGGGGTCGATCTCGCCGGGCGCTACTGCGACCGGCTGCGGCGGGGCGGGCACGGCTGCCGGGGTGGCATCGGCCGGCACAGCCGCCGGCTGAGCGGACTCCGGTGCGGGCGCGTCCGCGGCGTCGGTTCCGGCGGGCGGCGGCGCGGCGGCGATGCCGCCCGCAAAGCCCGGCGGCCGCAGGCGCGGCCTGAGCGACCGGGACGGCCCGGGCAGCGACGCCGGGATCGCCTCGATCAGCCCATCACCCGACAGCTCGGCCTCGGCGGTCATCACGCCCGTTGCAGCGGCGAGGATCGCGGCTTCGACCGGGTCGGTGGGCGTGCCGATCGCCGGTTGCGGCTGTGGCACGGACGCGCCCTCGGGAAGCCGCGCCACGGCCGGGGTCGCTCGCAGCGCCGCCTGCGCGAGGTCTTCGGCCTCGAGATCGGCCGAGCGCGGCGCCAGAAAGATCTCGTCAGGCGGCGGGGCGGCCTCGCCCAGGGCCGCGATGCGGTTCACGGCCAATCCCTGGTGCGCGGCGCGTTCGCCGCCGGGGTTGTCGGGCTGCACCCGCATCGGTCCTTCCATCGCCTGGATCACCGGGATGCCCGCCACATCCCGCACCATGAGGTCATAGCCCCAGTAACCGAGGCCCCCCACCAACGCGATCGACAGCGCCGCGCCGATCATGTTCATCACACGACCCACGCCGGTTGCCGCGGCGTATGCAGGCACGCCAAAGCCATCGTCGGGGCCGAAGCCGGAAACGTCGAGATCCGCCATGTTCTGCCTCGTCCTGGCCCCGTCTTGCTGCGGGGCTCGTGCTGCTCATGACCCCGCCGGGGCGCCGTTGGTCAGCGCATTTCCTCGACCGGTGTCACGCCCAAGATACCAAGCCCCGCGGAAATCACAACGCCCGTGGCACGCACCAGCGCAATTTTCGCAAGCGAGACCTCCGGGTCGTCCTGGAGGAAGCGCAGGTCGGGTACCTCGTTGCCGCGGTTCCAGAGCGCGTGGAACTCGGACGCCACCTCGTAGAGGTAGAAGGCGACGCGGTGCGGCTCGTTCCCGCGGGCCGCGATCTCGACCTGGCGGGGCCACTCGGCCAGCTTGCGCACCAGCGCCAGTTCCGCCTCGTGGGACAGGTGCCTCAGGTCGGCGCCGGCCAGACGGGCATCGTCCACCCCCTGCCCTGCCTCGGCCGCCCGGCGCAGCACCGAGCAGACCCGCGCATGGGCGTACTGGACATACCACACGGGATTGTCCTTCGACTGTTCCAGCACCTTGGCGAAGTCGAAGTCGAGCGCCGCGTCGTTCTTGCGCGTCAGCATCATGAACCGCGTCACGTCGCGGCCGACCTCGTCCACCACGTCGCGCAGCGTGACGAAGGTGCCCGCGCGCTTCGACATCTTGAACGGCTCGCCGTTCTTGTAGAGCTTGACCAGCTGGATCAGCTTGCAGTCGAGCGCGACCCGCCCGTCGGTCAGCGCCGCGGTCGGGCGCGAAATAGGTCCAGGACCCGTCCGACTTCATGATCGGGCGGTCCACGTCGTCGCCATATGCGGTGGAGCGGAACAGGGTCTGCTCGCGCGGTTCCCAGTCTTCGGGGGTCTTGCCCTTCGGCGGTTCGAGGACGCCCTCGTAGATCAGCCCCATCCCGCGCAGCTTGCCGATCGCCGCTTCGATCTGGCCGGTGTCGTAGAGCGCCTTTTCCGACGAATAGACGTCCATCTTCACGCCCAGCGCGGCGAGGTCGTCGCGGATCATCGCCATCATCTGCTCGGTGGCGAACTCGCGCACGTCCGACAGCCACATCTCCTCGGGCTGGTCGATCAGTGCCTCGCCGTGCTCGGCTGCCAGCGCCTCGCCCACGGCGATCAGGTAATCGCCGGGATATAGACCCTCGGCGATCTCGGGCGAATAGCCCAGCGCCTCGCGGTAGCGCTCGTAGGCCGACCGCGCCAGCACCTCGACCTGCGCGCCGCCATCGTTGATGTAGTATTCGCGCGTGACCTCGTAGCCCGCGTAGTGCAGCAGCGAGGCCAGCGCGTCGCCGAAGACCGCGCCGCGGGCATGGCCCACGTGCATCGGGCCGGTGGGGTTGGCCGAGACGAATTCGACGTTGACCTTCTGCCCGGTGCCGATGCGCGAGCGGCCGAAGGCCGGGCCTTCCTCCAGCGCCGCGCGGACCACGCCCTGCCAGGCCGAGGGCCTGAGGCGCAGGTTCAGGAATCCGGGGCCGGCGACCTCGGCCGCGGCGATGCGCGGGTCGGCGGCAAGCCGCGCGGCCAGCGCTTCGGCGATCTGCCGCGGCGGCAGGCCCGCGGGCTTGGCCAGCACCATCGCGGCGTTGGTCGCCATGTCGCCGTGGCCGGCGTCGCGGGGCGGTTCGACCGTGACGGCGGCGGTATCGAGGCCGCCTGGCAGCGCGCCTTCGGCCGCAAGCGCGGCAAGGGCCTCGACCACCAGCGCACGGATGTCGGAGAAGAGATTCACGGGCGCACCTTCCATCTGCATCCCCTCTCGCTAGCATGGTGTCCGGCAAGGTCAATGCGGCGTGCGGGGATTTCGGATGATGCGACAGACAGACCCGGCGGCGCGGGCTCTTTCCGCGGCGCTGTTCCTGGCCTTCGCGGGGTCCGTCGTGCTGGTGGTGCTGCAGAGCTTTCCGCTTGCCGCCCTGCTGCCCGACGGCTGGCCGGACGCGGGCCCGGAGGCCACCGCACTTCTGGCATACCTCGGGATTGCCGCGGTCCAGGGGGTGATCTGGGCGGTCCTGCTGGGGCTGCTGCCGATTGCGGCGCTGCCGCCGGCCGCTTCGCGCGCGGCCCGGCTGGCCGCGCAGCTGGCGGGGCTTGCCGTCGCGCTCGCGCTTGCATCGGGGACGGTGGCGGGGCTTGCGCCGGGTCTGGCCGCGACCCTGCCCGTCGCGGCGATCCCGCTTCTGATGATTGTGCCGCATCTGGCGCTGGCGACCGCGCTTGCGCTGCGCCTGCCCGGACCAGGACGCCGCAACGCCGGTCTTGCGGCAACGGCGGCTGCCGGGGCGCTGGCGGCGGCGTATCCGCAGACCGCGATCGGGCTTCTGCCCCTGATGGTGGCGATCCTCGCGATGGCCGCGATGGCGCTTCGCGGCAGGGACAGTTCCGGCCTGGCGCGCGCCTGCGCCCTGGCGCTTGCCGCAGCCTGGCTTCTGCCGCTGGCTGCCGATGCCCTGCCGCGTCTGGCGGAGGCCCTGGCCGTGCCCGCGCCGGGCGAGAGGCTCGCGGCGCTCGGCGCGGCGTTCGCCACGCTGCGGGGTCCGGCGCAGGCCTACCATCCCGCCGGCACGGTGCTGGCTCTTGGCATCCTCGCGGGGCTGCGGGCGCCGGGGACGACCTTGCGGGGGGCAGCCTGGCTGGCCGGCCTGCTCGCCTCCACGGTGGCCCTGCCCGAGGTCGGCCTTGCGCTGGATGTCGTTCCGCTCGACCCGTCGTCGGCCATCGTTGCGGTACGGTCGGATTTCCTGGGCCCCACGGCTGGCGCCGCGGCGGTGGTCTTCTGGGTCGCGCAGTGGTCGGCCGCACCCCTGATGGCGCTGACGGCGGGCCTGATGTTCCTGCGGGTGCCGCGGCGCCCCTGAGCCGCGGTCAGCCGCTGTCCGGACCGCAGAGGCGCGCGTGTTCCTGTATCGCGAAGCGGTCGGTCATCCCCGAGACGTAGTCGCAGACCACCCGCGCCAGCGCCGCCTCGTCGGTGCCCGCGCGGCCGACATCGGGCTGCCAGTCCTCCGGCAGGAGGCCGGGCCGGGCCATGAACCGGGGGAACAGGTCCCGGACCATCGCGGTCACGCGGGCACGTTCTTCCATCACGCTCGGGGCGCGGTACATCCGGTGGAACAGGAAGGACCGGATTGCCTTCAGTTCCTGATAGAGCTTCTTCGAGAACCGGATCACGGTGGTGCCCATCGCCCGGATCTCGTCGGCGCTGCGGGGCTGGGCGGCGGCTAGGCGCGCCTCGGCCACGGCGATCACGTCCTCGACCATCACGCCGAAGACGCGGCGCAGCGCCTCGTGCCGGCGCCGCATCGGGTCGAGCCCGGGATAGAGCGCGTCGACCTCGGCGAAGGCCGGGCCGGTCACGGGAAGCTCCATCAAGTCCGCTTCGGTGAAGAGGCCGGCCCGCAGCCCGTCGTGCAGGTCGTGGTGGTTGTAGGCCACGTCGTCGGCGATGGCCGCGACCTGCGCCTCGGCCGAGGCATAAGTGTGAAGCTCCAGGTCGTAGAGGCGGTTGAACTCGTCCAGCGCGACCGGATAGGGCGCCGCCACCGGGCCGTTGTGCTTGGCGATGCCCTCGAGCGTCTCCCACGTCAGGTTGAGCCCGTCGAAGTCGGCGTAGTGCCGCTCCAGCGCGGTGACGATGCGGATCGCCTGCGCGTTGTGGTCGAAGCCGCCATAGGGCGCCATCAGGTCGTGCAGCGCGTCCTCGCCGGTATGGCCGAAGGGCGGGTGGCCGAGGTCGTGCGCCAGCGCCACCGCTTCGGCGAGGTCGAGGTTCAGCCGAAGGGTTCCGGCGATGGTGCGCGCCACCTGCGCCACCTCGATCGTGTGGGTCAGGCGGGTACGGTAGTAATCGCCCTCGTGTTCCACGAAGACCTGGGTCTTGTGCTTCAGCCGCCGGAAGGCCGAGGAATGGATGATCCGGTCCCGGTCGCGCTGGAATGGCGAGCGGAAGGTGGACATCTTCTCGGGCCAGAGC
>JALORM010000304.1 GCA_025458985.1 Paracoccaceae bacterium
CCACCAGCCGCCGTGCGGCCGCGAAGCTGCGGTCCATCCGCCGCACGCAGTACTCGATCAGCCGCGGCGGGGGCGAGATCTGGCGGTCGGCGAACAGCTTCACCATCACCGCCGCCAGCAGCGCATCGTCCGGCGCCTCCAGCGTGGCGGTCGCCGTCGCCTCGATCCGGCTGGCAAGATCGGGAAGCTTCAGGCTCCAGTCGCGGGGCGCGGCGCGTGCCGTGAACAGAAGCGGCTGGCCGTTGGCCAGCGCCAGGTTGTGAAGGTGGAACAGGACCGCCTCGGCCTGCGCGGTGCGCGGCACGCGGTCGGCATCCTCGACGGCCAGCGGCGCGCCGGCCAGGTCGGGCACGGCGGCGGCGGCGATCGAGGTCGCGGGAACGACGCGCGCCCCGGCCATGGCCGCCCAGACATGGGCAAGGTGCGTCTTGCCCGACCCTTCGGGGCCGGTCAGCACCAGCTTGCGGTCGGGCCAGTCGCGCCAGCCCTCGATCTGCCGCACGGCCAGCGCATTGGCGGACGCCACGAAGAACGCGTCGCGCCCCCGCGCCTCGAGCCGGGGCAGGGGAAAGGCCAGCTGCTCGGGCATCACTCGGTGCCGGGGCCGGGCCCGGCATCGGGCGGCAGAGGGCCGCGGTAGAGGCGGCTTTCGGTGTACTGCTGCAGGCCGAAGCGGGTCAGCACCCCCAGCACGGCCGCCACCGGCACCGCGACCAGAAGTCCGACGAACCCGAACAGCGCCCCGAAGGCCGACAGCGCGAAGATCAGCCACACCGGGTGCAGCCCGACCGACCCGCCCACCAGCTTGGGCGTCAGCACGTTGCCCTCGACGATCTGGCCCAGCTGGAAGATCCCCGCGACGATCAGGATCGTCCACCACTCGCCCCAGAACTGGAACAGCGCCAGCCCGATCGACAACCCGCCCCCGATGATCGCGCCCACGTAGGGGATGAAGGTCAGGAGGCCCGCGACCAGCCCGATCACCAGCCCGAAGTTCAGCCCCACCAGCATCAGCGCGACCGCGTAGTAGGTGCCGAGGATCAGGCACACCGTGCCCTGCCCGCGCACGAAGCCCGCAAGCGTCTCGTCGATCTCGCGCGCAAGCCGCCGGATCGTGGGTGCATGCTCGCGCGGCAGCAGCCCGTCGATCCGCGCCACCATCCGGTCCCAGTCCAGCAGCAGGTAGAACGCCACGACCGGCACGATCACGATGAGGACGACCACGTTCAGCACCGACGAGAAGGTGCCGAGGACGGCGTTCACCAGCTCGCCCCCGCGCTCGCGGATGGTCTGCCCGAGGTCCGCCAGCGAGGCGCGGAGGGTCGAGCTTTCGTCCATCAGGTCGGGAAAGCGTTCGGTCAGGAACGCCTGCAGCCGCTGGAACAGCTCGGGCGCGGTGTCGATCAGGGCGGTCGTCTGACGCGCCAGCGTCGGGATGACCAGCAGGACCGCCACAACGAACAGCAGCACGGCCAGAAGCGTGATCAGCGCCGTCGCCGCCGCCCGCGACAGCCCCGCCCGTTCCAGCCGGTCGGCGACGGGGTCAAGGAAATAGGCGATGGCGCCGCCCAGCACGAAGGGCAGGATCACGTCGCCCAGCGCCCAGAGCAACGCCAGAAAGACCGCCGCCGCGATCCCCCAGTACTTCGCCTGCTCGCGCGCCGGCAGCGCCATGGCGGTCTCCCATGAGGTCCGTCAGCACAGATGGCGGATGCAGGCCGCGGTTGCAAGGTGGGGCAGGTCAGGGGGGCGGTGGAGGGGGACTGTAGGCTGCGGGGTTGGAGCGCCAGAGGCGCCATTGGGTGTGGAAGTTGTTGGGGTCTTCGAGGTCGGTTGGCAGTTTCCAGTCCGGCCAGTGGTCGGGCTTGGTCAGCCGCTCGGGCAGGGTGACCGAGGCATCGCCGAACATCTCCGCGATCTGCTCTTTACCAATCGGCACGTCGAGCAAGCTCACATCTCTGACGGCAGCACCTCGTAGAACAGCTGCCGTCAGAGATTTGGCCCCTTCCATCCGTGCCCCCCAAAGGTCCGCCCCCTCCATCCGCGCCTTCCAGAGGTCCGCCCCCTCCATCCGAGCCTCCCAGAGGTTCACCCCGTCCATCCGCGCCTCCCGAAGGTCCGCCCCCTCCATCCGCGCCTCCCAGAGGTCCGCCCCCTCCATCCGTGCCTCCCAAAGGTCCGCCCCCTCCATCCGCGCCTCCCAAAGTCTCGCCCCCTCCATCCGCGTCCCCCGGAGGTTCGCTCCGGACAACGTCATGGCAGACAGGTTGTGACGGCGCAGGTTCGTCTCACGAAGGTCAAGCTCATAGCCGCGATACTGCCCTACTCGCTTTTTCCAAGCATCAAGCTTTCGGCGGTAGGCCTCCACTTCCGCAGGCGTCAGGGCCGTCTCGCTCGCCTCGCCCGGCTCGTCCGGCAGGGCGGGGCACGGGATGTCGAAGGGCCAGACCGTTTCGCGCGTGGGCGGGTCGGGCCAGGCGGCCTCGACCACCCGCTGCCGTGCCGTGCGTCGGCCGATGACCTTCAGCGCAAGGACGACGTCAGGACGCCTTGGGGTCGGCAATCCTTTCGCCCACGCCCCGACCTTGCTGTCGGAAGGCAGATCTCCAAACCGCTCCTTCCGCATCTCCTCATGTGCCGCGCGCTCCTCCGGGGTGGGGTTGTCCTTCAGCGGTTCCCACTCCCCAAACGGATGATCCTCCAGCCCTTCCGCCGGCGCATTCTCCCTCACATAGGCGCACAGAATCTCCATCACCCGTACGTGGTCCCGCCCCCGGTCGTAGGCGGTCGAATCCTGCGCGATGCGTTCCAGCGATAGGATCGCGCCCAGACGGACCTCGATGTTGGGTTCGGTGCGCTCGACGGTGATGTCCCTCCCATCGGCGTCCTTCCCGGGCACCTTCACCACCTTCTCGGCTCCCAGCATCTCGACCGCCTTGTTGATCCGGTCGGTGATGTGGCCCTCCTTCTGGAAGCTGAGCGCCCGGTGGCGCAGCCATGTCGCCCACACGACCAGCGGCGCGCCCAGCAGTGCCGCGATCAGCGCTCCGGCGCCGAGGTTGGGGCCGGCATTCGCGGCGTCGCCCGATTGCCGGATCGTGTGGACCAGCACCGCCCCGGCGGCCACCAGCGCCAGACCGATCAGCAGCGCAATCAGAAGCGACACTAGCCCGCCCAGCCAGCGTGCCCGGCGGAAGTCGGGCTCCGCGCTCAGCCCCAGCCAGTCGAGCAGCGTCGGACGCTCCCTGTTCTCCGGTCCGTTCGCCATCGCACCCTCACCGCTACCGGCGGGCAGCATCGCCGCTCGTTCCCGTTGCCGCAAGCGTCCCGGCGCACGCCCCGTTAACCGGGCCGGCCCGCCGCAGCCCGGGGATTTCCGGTGCACGTCCGGTGCACACCCAGTGCACGCGCGGTGCAGCGCCAAAGCCCAGAGAAACAAGGCCGTTAACCGCGATTCGCGCTGTGCGCCGGCGCGGGCCACCGCGCGCTGTCTGGCGGCCTCGCGCAACGCCCGGCCGCCTGCCTGCCGGCACCGCCCTTGCCTGCCGCTCCGGGCTTCTCTAAACCGCTTCCTGAAGGAAAACCCGTCCGAGGCGCAGATCGTCTCGCACCGCTACATGTTGCGGGCGGGCATGATCAAGCAGCAGGCCGCAGGCATCTACTCCTGGCTGCCCTTGGGCTTCCGCGTCCTGCGCAGGATCGAAGAGATCGTGCACGAGGAACAGGTGAGGGCAGGCCATATCCCGATGCTGATGCCCACCCTGCAACCCGCTGATCTCTGGCGCGAATCCGGCCGCTACGACGACTACGGCGCCGAGATGCTGCGGATCCGCGACCGGCACGAGCGCGACATGCTCTACGGTCCTACGAACGAGGAGATGATCACCGACATCTTCCGCGCCCATGTCGAAAGCTACAAGCAGCTTCCCCTGACGCTCTACCACATCCAGTGGAAGTTCCGCGACGAGATCCGGCCGCGCTTCGGCGTGATGCGCGGCCGCGAGTTCCTGATGAAGGACGGCTACAACTTCGA